>CAMKAE010000052.1 GCA_946410395.1 uncultured Clostridia bacterium | reverse complement strand
CCCTGGCGGAGCGCGGCATCATCTACATCGACGAAATCGACAAGATTGCCCGCAAGAGCGAGAACATGTCCATCACCCGCGACGTCAGCGGCGAAGGCGTCCAGCAGGCGCTGCTGAAGATCCTTGAGGGCACGGAAGCTTCCGTTCCGCCCCAGGGCGGCCGCAAGCATCCCCAGCAGGAGATGATCCAGATCAACACGGAGAACATCCTGTTCATCTGCGGCGGCGCCTTTGACGGTCTTGCGCCGATCATCGAGAACCGGATCGGCAAGAAGAGCATGGGCTTTGGCGCAGAGGTCAAATCTGTGCGCAGCCCGGACATTGCGAGAACCCTGAAGGAAGTCCAGCCCGAGGACCTGACCCGCTACGGGCTGATTCCGGAATTCGTGGGCCGGCTCCCCATCGTGACGGTGCTGGATGAGCTGGACGAAGAGGCGCTCAAGCGCATCCTGTGCGAGCCGAAGAACGCCCTGTGCAAGCAGTACAGCGAGCTGCTGGGCCTGGACGGCGTTGACCTGACGTTCACCGACGAGGCGCTCAGCGCCATCGCCAAGGAGGCCATTGCGCGCAAAACCGGCGCCCGCGGCCTGAGAGCCATCATCGAGCGGGTGATGCTCAGCACCATGTTTGACCTGCCCAGCATGCCAGAGATCGGCGCGGTGGAGGTGGACGGGGATTCGGTTCAAACCGGCAAGCCCCGGCTGGTTCAGGGTGAACGCGCCCAGACCACGCCCAAGCGGCGCAAATCGCCCGCATCCGACGACGATCAGCTTGTGCCCGCGGCCGGGAGTTTCTGACAACGCAAATCCAGCGGGCGGAAGCACTGCTTTCACCCGCTCTCTTTCTTTCCTGTGAGATTTCATTTTTCGGGCTAAATGGCGCTTCGTACCATTTGAGGAGGAAGAAATGCCGACCAACAAAAAGACAGGCGGAATGCCGGTTATTGCCCTGCGCGGCCTGCTGGTGTTTCCGCACATGATGCTGACCTTCGACGTAGGCAGACCGAAGTCGGTCTCAAGCCTCGAGCAGGCGATGCTTGCGGACCAGGAGATTTTCCTGGTCGCCCAGCGGAACGTGGACACCGAAGACCCGGGCTTTGAGGACCTGTACAGCGTCGGGACGGTCGCGGAGATCCGGCAGGTGATGAACCTCCCGGGCGAGACCGTCCGCGTGCTGGCGGAGGGCAAGTGCAGGGGCGTCCTCAAGAGCCTGACCCAGACGGTGCCGCTGCTGCGGGGCCGGGTTCAGCGGGTCGAGGAAAAGAACTCGGACAGCATTGAGATGCAGGCGCTGATGCGCACGGCGCAGGACCTTTTCAGCGAACTGGCCCACGTGAGTCAGCGGGTGAACGAGGAGACCGTCGAGGCCATCCAGAATCTGCAGGAGCCGGCCGAACTGGCGGACGTCATCGCGGCCAATGTGCTTGTCCATGCGGAAGACCGCCAGGCCATCCTGGAGGAGCTGGACACGGCGGCGCGTCTGGAAAAGCTCTGCGGCATGCTGGCCCGGGAAACCGAGCTGGCGGACGTGGAGAAACAGGTCCAGGCGCGGGTCAAGAAGCAGATTGAGAAGAACCAAAAGGATTACTACCTCCGGGAGCAGATTCGAGCCATCCAGACCGAGCTGGGGGACGACGAGACCAGCGAGATCGACGAGCTCCGCCAGCGCATGGAGGCGACGCCGCTGAACGACGAGGCGCGCAAAAAGTGCGAGAAGGAACTCGAGCGCATGGCGCACATGGCGCCCGGAACGCCGGAGATCGGGGTCAGCCACACCTATGTGGAGTGGATTCTGGACCTGCCCTGGGGCAAGGAGACGCAGGACAATCTGGACCTGAAGCGCGCCCGGAAGGTGCTGGCAGAGGATCACTACGGCCTGGAAAAGGTCAAGGAGCGCATCATCGAATACCTCGCGGTGCTGCAGCTCAAGAAAGACATGAAGGGCCCGATCCTGTGCTTCGTCGGCCCGCCCGGCGTGGGCAAAACCAGCATCGTGCGCGCCATCGCCAAGACCCTGGGCCGGAAGTTTGTCCAGATGTCCCTGGGCGGTGTGCGGGATGAGGCCGAGATCCGCGGGCACCGGCGCACCTACATCGGTGCGATCCCGGGGCGGATCATCTCCGGCATCAAGCAGGCCGGGACGGTCAACCCCGTCTTCCTCTTCGACGAGATCGACAAGATGGGCGCGGACGTCCGGGGAGATCCCGCGTCAGCCATGCTGGAGGTGCTGGACGCCGAGCAGAACAGCGCGTTCCGGGATCACTACATGGAGCTGCCCTTTGACCTGAGCCGCGTGATGTTCATTACCACGGCCAACACGGTGGACACCATCCCCGCGCCGCTACTGGACCGGATGGAGATCATCGAGGTGCCCTCCTACACCGAGGAGGAAAAGCTTCAAATCGCCAAACGGCATCTGCTGCCCAGGCAGGTGAGCGCCCACGGCCTTGAGCGAAAGGCCGTGAAGATGACAGACAAGGTCATTCGCTCGCTGATTGAGGGCTACACCCGCGAGGCAGGCGTGCGCACGCTGGAGCGCACGCTGGCCAAGGTCGTGCGCAAGTGCGCCGTCACCATGCTGGACACCGGTGTGGAGGAAGTCACGGTCACCGAGCAGCGCCTCCACGCATATCTTGGCGCTGTGCGCTACATCCGCGAGCAGCCCGAAAAGCAGCCGCGGGTCGGCGTTGTGAACGGCCTGGCCTGGACGCAGGTGGGCGGCGAGCTTCTGGAGGTCGAGTGTGCGCTGATGCCCGGGAAGGGCGCGCTGCAGACAACCGGTCAGCTGGGCAGCGTGATGAAAGAGAGCGCTGAGGCGGCGCTGACCTGGGTCAGGGCGCATTCCAAGCAGCTGGGACTCGCGGACGACTTTTACAAGGTGCAGGACATCCATATCCACGTTCCGGAGGGCGCGGTGCCCAAGGACGGACCGTCGGCAGGCGTCACCATGGTCACAGCTCTGGTGTCCGCCCTGACCGGGCGTCCGGTCCGGCAGGATGTCGCCATGACCGGCGAAATCACCCTCCGCGGCCGCGTGCTGCCCATCGGCGGCCTCAAGGAAAAGGCGCTGGCCGCGTACCGCGCAGGGATCCGCACCCTGGTGATCCCCCGGGAAAACAACAAGGACCTGGAAGAAATCCCGCCGCATGTGCTGAAGATGTTCAGCGTCGTGGAGGCGGACAAGATCGACGACGTGCTGAACACAGCCCTGATGGGAGGCTGAGAGCGTGGAGATCCGCAAAGCCGAATTTATCACCTCCATGCCGGCGTACACCGATTTCCCTGGACGCGGGCTGAAGCAGATCGCGGTGGTCGGGAAGAGCAACGTGGGCAAGAGCAGCCTGATCAACCGCCTCTGCAATCGCAAGGCACTGGCCCGGACCAGCGCGACACCCGGCAAGACCCGGCTGATCAACGCTTTCCTGCTCAACGATGCCTTCCATCTCATCGATCTGCCCGGCTACGGATACGCGAAGGTGGACAAGCAGGAGAAAGCCCGCTGGGGCGCGATGATGCAGGCGTATTTTCAGCAGTCAGAGGAACTGTGCCATGTGCTGACCCTGGTGGACATCCGCCACGAGCCCACGCAGGATGACGTGCAGATGAACACTTTCCTGCGCCAGACGGGAATCCCCTTTACGGTGGTGGCCACCAAGGCGGACAAGATCAGCCGCGGGGCCAGGCTCAAGCAGCTGGCGCCCATCTGCCGAGCGCTGCTGGTGCAGCCCTGGCAGGTAATCTGCTTTTCGAGCGAAGACGGCACAGGCCGGGACCAGGTGCTCACGGTCATGGAAGACGCCCTGGCGGCTTCGGAACCAAACGGATGATCATCCTTCTGTGATTCGTTTGAAACCATCTTGTAATTTCCGGGAAAAAACGCTATACTGTACAAGGCACAGGATCGCAGGCTGCTTCAGCCGAAAACGGATGGAGGATGAGAATGTTCAAACTGCTGCTTGCCACGGATGACCCGGATGTCTTGCGCACCTTCAGCGAGATCCGGGACTGGGACCGGCTCGGTTACAGAACGCCGAGAACCGCGGCCAACGCCGACGAGGCGGTGGACAGCCTGACGCATCACCATGCGGATGCGGTGCTGATTGCCATGGCGGCGGAGGAAGAGCAGAAACTGATCCATGCCATGAGCTGCCCGCATTGGCATCTGCGTCCCATCATGCACGCAACGGCCAACCGCGAACAGATGATCAAGGACCTCAACGAGCTGGAGATGCTGCTGGGCCGGACGCACGCGGATTACTCCAATGATCCGTACAGCGAAGAGGCCATGATGCAGCTCACACGGCACGAGTTCTTCCGAAAGGTCATCAGCGGCAGAGAAGGGAATCCCGACCGCATTCGCAAGTATCTTCAGATGCTGCGGAGCCGCATGGACCCGGACCGCCCGTGCGTGCTACTGAAGTTTGATCTCCCGGATGACGACGGCTATCTGGCGAGCCACTGGAATTATGGGCCCGATCGGCTGGAGGTTGCGATGCGCAACATCTTCGGCGCCGAAAAGAACGGCGTCCGGATGCTGGTCTCCGTGCAGGACGATGAACGGATCGCCCTGCTGGCCTGCCCGATGCTCTACCACGATGCGCCCGAAGGTGAAGCGCTGGAATCCATGGTCATCGAACACACTCAGGACGCCATCAGCCATGTGAAGGAGTATCTCGGCATCGACATGCGCGTCGCATCCGATATCGTTGCACCCAACATGATCTGGCTGGTGAAAAATGTATTCGGAGCCCAAAAGGAAACGATATAAAGAACCGCAAGGAGGGACTGTGCTATGGGCATTCTTGATCTGCTGAGGAGCCAAACCATCGACGTCATCGAGTGGACCGACCCCACCAACAACACCATCGTTCACAAGTATGACATGAACGGCAAGGAAATCATGATGGGCGCTCAGCTCACCGTCCGGGAGAGCCAGGCGGCGATCTTCGTCAACGAAGGTCAGCTGGCCGACACCTTCAACCCCGGCCGCTATGAGCTCTCCACCTCCAACATGCCCATCCTGACCAAGCTGAAGAGCTGGAAGTTCGGCTTCAACAGCCCCTTCAAGTCTGACGTCTACTTCATCAGCACCAAGCAGTTCCTGGACTGCAAATGGGGCACCCAGAACCCGGTGATGATGCGGGATTCCGAGTTCGGCATGATCCGGATCCGCGCCTTCGGCAGCTATGCTTTCCGGGTGACGGACCCGGTGGCCCTGCTCAAGGAATGCTTCGGCACCGCCAAGACCTACACCGTGAACGACATCGAGGGCCAGATCAAGCGGATCGCGGTTTCTTCCCTCAGCGACGCCATCGCGGAGAGCAAGATTCCGGCCCTGGACATCGCGGCCAACTATGACGAGCTGGGCAAGTATGTGCTGGCGGCCATCAACCCCAAGGTTGCCGCGCTCGGCGTGACGCTGACGAACTTTGTCATCGAGAATGTGTCTCTCCCCGCAGAAGTGGAGAAGGCCATGGACCGCCGTACCTCGATGGGCGTGGTGGGTGATCTGGGCAAATACACCCAGTATCAGGCTGCCGAGGCGCTCCGCGAGGGCGCCAACAACGAGGGCGGCATGGCCGGCGCTGGCGCGGGCATCGGCATCGGCGCCGTGCTTGGCCAGGTGATGGGCAGCACTCTGACGGGCTCGCAGCCCGCCCCGCAGGCCGCGGCATCCTATTGCCCCAAGTGCGGTCAGGGCGTCGCCGCCGGTTCAAAGTTCTGCCCCAGCTGTGGCGCGAACCTCGCAACGGCCGGCAAGACCTGCCCGGCCTGCGGCAATCCCGTGGCTGCGGACGCCAAGTTCTGCGCGAACTGCGGACAGAAGCTGTAAGTCATTCAAACCAGGGGCATCGGCCTTGCGGTCGGTGCCCCGATTTTCATCCTGTGGAGGCATGCATGAACAAGGAAGTGTCGCGCTTTTTTCAGGCGGTGACGGCGCTGGTGTTCGTCTCCGATCCGCCGGAGCACGCCGACGCGATCTTTGTCCCCGGTTCCTCCAGGGCGGCTCATGTGCTCCTGGCCGCGTCGCTGTACCGCGAAGGCTTCGCACCCCTGATCGTGCCCAGCGGTTACCATCCCTATGGCAAGGAGCGCTTTGACAACCCGGATTACGCCTCCGAATGGGCGTGGATGCACCACGTTCTGACAGAACACGGCGTCCCGGCGTCCGCCATCCTGCGCGAGGATCGGGCCACCTTCACCTGGGAGAATGCCCGGCTGTCACGCGAAGCTTGTGACCGGGCCGGCCTGACGATCCGGAAGGCGATCCTGACCTGCAAACCATACCATGCGCGCCGCGCCCTGATGTATTATCAGACAGCCTTTCCCGAAACGGAATGGCTCGTGTGCCCTGCCGACATGCCCGGCTTCAACGCGGACGACTGGTTCCGGACGCCGGAGGGCCGCGACAAGATCCTGGGCGAGGTCCGTCGGCTCGGCAGTCAGATCAATCCGCAGCTGGAGGAAATGATCAGCCATGGATGAACAGATGGAAAAGAACGCGCATCTCGGGCATCGCAAGCGTCTGCGGATGCGCTTCCGCACAGAGGGGCTGGACGGCTTTGCGCCGCATGAAGTCCTGGAACTGCTCCTGTGCTACGCCAGGCCGCGGGGAGACGTAAACCCGCTGGCCCACACCCTGCTGGAGACCTTCGGCTCGCTCAAAGGCGTCCTGGAGGCATCGCCGCAGCAGCTGATGCAGGTCAACGGCGTGGGGGAGGAAGCGGCTACGCTGATCGGCCTGGCGATTCCGCTGTTCCGGCGCTATGCGCTGTCGCTGGCCGAGCAGAAGACTGTCATCGACTCCACGGAAGCTGCGCGGAAGTATTGCGCCGCGCTGCTCACCGGCCACCGGACCGAGCATTTCTACACCGTCTGTCTCGGCGCGAACCGCGCGGTGCTGGGCTGGCGTCTGATCGCCGAGGGCACCGTCACGGAGGTCGTCGCCTATCCAAGGCAAATTGCCGAGACGGCGCTGAACTTAGGCGCGCAGGCGGTCATCCTCTGCCACAATCATCCGGACGGCCTCTGCGAGCCGTCTGAGGAGGATGTTGCGGCGACCCATCAAATCTATCGGCTGCTGGAAACGCTTGGAATCCGGCTGCTGGATCATGTCATCACGGCCAACGGCAAGGCGTGCTCCATGGCGGAACTCGGCCGGCTGACGCCGCGGGGAAGAAAGGGTTTATGAAAAAAAGGAAGGGTTTGCGCATCTTTGTCCGCGTCCTGGTGATTCTCTTCTGCGCCGGACTGCTGTTTTATCTCGGCGTGATCGGCATGATCATCTGGCGGGAGCAGCATCTGCCGGTGCTGGAGAGCTATGACGCGGTGATTGTCCTGGGGGCCCAGGTGAAGCCGGACGGCACGCCCAATCTCCAGCTGGAGTGGCGGCTGGAGGCAGGCCTGGATGCCTGGAAAGCGCACAACTGCTGGATCGTGGTGTGCGGCGCCCAGGGAAGCGATGAGCCGCAGCCGGAGGGCGATGTGATGTACGACTGGCTGATCGCCCACGACGTCCCCGAGCAATGGATTCTGAAGGACTCGGCCTCCTTCAACACGCGTGAGAACCTTCAGAACGCGGCGGAACTGCTCAAGGACAAGGATGTGAAGCGCGTGGTGATCGTCACCAGCGATTACCATCTGGCCCGGGCGATCGCGATCGCCGGCGACGAGGGCTTCGAGGCGACGGGCATCGCCAGCAGGACGCTCGGCGGCTTCTACTGGGTGAAGAATCACGCCCGGGAGGGGATCGCCTGGATCAAGTACTGGGTTGAAAAACTGTTCAACATCCAGATCCACAACAGCAACTTCAACATATCCGGGATCACGGAGCATCAGCAATGAGACAGGATCAGATTCAGAATCGCCTGCGCGCATGCGGCATTGACTGTGACGCGCTGCTGGCGGAACGCCTGGAGGCGTACATGGCGCTGCTGGCGGAGTGGAACGCGCGCATGGACCTGACCGCCGTCACGGAGGAAGACGAAACCCTGGACCGGCATTTTGTGGACAGCTTGATGGCCCTGACCGTGCCGGGGATGATCCCTGCAAAAGGGACAGCCGTCGATGTAGGGACTGGCGCGGGCTTTCCCGGGCTTCCGCTGGCCATGGCACTGCCGGACGTGAGTTTCACGCTGCTGGACAGCCTGCAAAAGCGGGTCGATTTTCTCGGCGCTGTGGGTGAGAAAACCGGCCTGACAAACGTGACGCTGATCCACGCCCGGGCGGAGGACGCGGCGCGCAGGCTTGAGCTGCGGGAGCGCTTTGACCGGGCCGTGGCGCGGGCGGTCGCGCCGCTGCCGGCGTTGTGCGAGTATCTGCTGCCCTTCGTGCGCGTCGGGGGAGAAGCGCTGTGCTGGAAAGGCCCCGGACTTCAGGAGGAGCTTGCGCAGGGCAGGCGCGCCGCGCATCTGCTGGGCGGAAGCGCGGGGGAGGCCGTGCAGGTGCAAATCCCGGACCGGGACTGGCAGCATCGGATCCTTCCCGTCCGCAAGGTCCAAACCACGCCGAAGCAATATCCGCGCCGCGCCGGCATGGCCGCAAAGGCGCCGCTGGGATGACTCGGCCTTCTTGCTTCAGCACATTGTTCCGCAAGGCTGTTGCACGAAACAGAAAAAAGGCGCGAAAAGCAAGAAAAACAGCGCATTCAGGTATTGACAAGCACCCGGAAATTCGGTATGATATGCGTTGGTATCAATAACTCCGCCAGCCCCGGCAAGCTATTGAACGCAGAGCGGCATGCGACCATCATGCGGCTCATCCCCGGAGAGACGAAAGACTGAGGAGGACAACCCTTTGAATACTTTCATGCCGAAAGCTGCCGACATCGAGCGCAAGTGGTATGTCGTTGACGCCGAGGGTCAGGTGTTTGGCCGCGTGGCGAGCAAGGTTGCGAACATTCTTCGCGGCAAGAACAAGCCCTATTATACGCCCCACATGGACACTGGTGACTATGTCATCATTGTCAATGCGGACAAGCTGGTCTTCACCGGCAACAAGCTGGACGAGAAGGTTTACTATCATCACAGCGGCTATGCCGGCGGACTGAAGGAAACCAAGTATCGCAAACTGATGGCTGAAAAGCCCGAGTTCGCGATCCGCCGCGCTGTGGTCGGCATGCTGCCCAAGGGCCCCCTGGGCCGTCAGATGGCCAAGAAGCTGAAGGTCTATGCCGGCCCCGAGCATGAGCATCAGGCCCAGAAGCCCGAAAAGCTTGAGCTGATCTGATCAGCGACGCGGAAAGGAGAAATTGAAACATGGCTAAGGTTGAATACAATGCTGTTGGCCGCCGCAAGAAGGCGGTTGCCCGCGTTCGTCTGGTCCCCGGCGACGGCAAGGTGGTTGTGAACCGCCGCGACATCGATGACTATTTCGGACTCGAAACCCTCAAGATGACGATCCGTCAGCCCCTGGTGCTCACCAACACAAACAACTTCGACGTGATGGTGAACGTGAACGGCGGCGGCATCTCCGGCCAGGCCGGTGCGATCCGTCACGGCATTTCCCGGGCGCTCGCCAAGGCGAACCCCGAGTTCCACGCAGTGCTCAAGAAGAACGGCTTCCTGACCCGCGATCCGCGCATGAAGGAACGCAAGAAGTACGGCCTGAAGGCTGCCCGCCGCGCGCCGCAGTTCTCCAAGCGCTGAGAACCCGCATTATTCAAGGCTTTTCGACCCCCGGCTGCTGCTGCGGCCGGGGGTTTTGCTGTTCACGCGCCCGCGAAGAAAATGAGTCCGCCCGCCATCACGCCTCCTGAGCCGCGTCCGCTGCGATCTTCCGAAACGCCTCGTAGGATGCGTCGCTCATCTCCCAGCTGAACGCAACCGCATCCTTCAGCGCCAGGGCCGGCTCCACCCCGGCGCCGGTGAGCATCCGGCAGAAGAACAAGACGCGTCCGGATAGAAGCTCCGCGCGCCTTTTTCCCTCTGCGGTGAATTGAAGGTTTCCGTCCTGTTCCACCTCGATCAGCCCCTGCTCGCGCATCTGGCGAAGGGCGATGCTGACCGAGGCTTTTGAGATCTGCAGAAAATGCGCCACGTCGACCGCACGGACACAATGATACCGTTACTTCAGGGCCAGAATCGAATAGATGTAGCGATCCAGCGCGTTCTTCATGTCTCCATCTCCCCCGCGTGGCGCTGCCGATACTCGCTCGGCGTGCAGCCAGTCACACGCCTGAATACATGGGAGAAGTGGGAGGATGACACGAACCCCACCGCCTCGCCGACCTCCGAGATGCTCCGGTCCGTGTGCGTCAGCAGTTCCCCCGCCTTTTGACAGCGGATCATCTGATGATAGTGCAGCAGCGTCATGCCGGTCTGCCGACGGAAGGTGCGCAGGAGATAGCTGCCGTTGACAAAGAGCGCGCCGCTCATTTCGCTCAGGGAAAACTTTTCCGCGCTGTGCGCTTCCATGTAGGCCTGCGCCGCTTTCACCAGGTCTCCCTTGCCGCCCTGCCTCTCCTTCAACCTTGATGCACCCCCCGCGGAACGGATCAGTAATTAGAAGCAACTAACTTATGTCGATATATTAGCATAAACTAACGAATCTGCAAGGCCTTCGACAAAAGAGTCAATATCAGGCAACGGGAACAGGCAAACAGGTCAATATCAGGATAACGGTCGCGGTTAGGATGTGCTATCATTATGCCGCGGTTAGGAACGACTAATACCCCGGCCGCACTGCAAACGCACAGAAAGGAAGACACGGTATGAGAATCAGACGGCTTGCCGCGGCGCTGGCATCCGTTCTCCTGGCGCTGATGGCCCTGCTGCCCGCGGGCGCGCTGGCTGCCAGGCGATACAACTTTGTGGATGACGAGCGGTACGACATGGCGAACAACCGCTGGGGTTCGGCCGCCGACCGCATCGACGAGTTCCTTGACCAAGCATTCGAGCTGTACCTGGCCGGAGACAACGCCGGCGCCTACAACTGCGTCAACAACGCGTACTTCTGCGTCTATGAGACCACGGGATTTGAGCGCCAGACCATGACCTATGTGTCCGGTCCGCGCAAGAACGCCGTAGAGCTGGAATTCACCACGTGCAAGAGCGCGGTGAAAAAAACAGACCTCAGCGAAGAAACGCAGAAGGCCGTCCGCACAGAGCTGAACAAACTCAAGGCCATGATTCGGGAGGACGCCAACAAGCTGGCCGCCAAGATGGAGCCCGCACAGCCGCAGACCGTTGTCACCTACTGGCAAAGCGGCGCGCAGGTCAGCACGGACCCCTGGGCGGCTCTGGCCGGAGAGGAAGCCGGCAATCAGTATAAATCCTGGACGGAGGCCTCCGATACGATCCTCTCTCTGATTGACACGGCGGAAGAGGCTTACAACGGCCGCGACTACGGCGCTGCCATCGACAACATCAACACCGCGTTTTTCTCGGTCTATGAGGAGTCCGGGTTCAG
>CAMKAE010000051.1 GCA_946410395.1 uncultured Clostridia bacterium | reverse complement strand
CCGAGGTTCAGATAGAAGGCGTGCTGCGGGGACTGGATCGAACCGAAATCCCGCATCAGCTGGGCCGTGCATTTGGTGATGAACGCGCCGCCCAGACCGAACTTCTCGGCGTACACGACGCCGTGGTAGCTCTCGTCCGGCGTGGTGAGCCCCGGGAACTTGTCCTTGTGGGCCATCCAGTCGAACTTTCCGGCGTCCACGATGGCGCCGCCGACCGCGACCCCGTGACCGTCCATGTACTTGGTCGTGGAGTGCGTGACGATGTCCGCTCCCCATTCGATGGGGCGGCAGTTGACCGGGGTGGGGAAGGTGTTGTCGATGATCAGCGGCACGCCATGGGCATGGGCGGCCCGGGCAAACTGCTCGATGTCCAGCACCGTGAGGGCGGGGTTGGCGATGGTCTCGCCGAAGACCGCCTTGGTGTTGGGGCGGAAGGCCGCGTTCAGCTCCTCGTCGGTGCAGTCGGGGGAGACAAAGGTGGTCTCGATGCCCATGCGCGCCATCGTGACGGAGATCAAGTTGAAGGTGCCGCCGTAGATGGAGGAGGAGACGACCAGGTGATCACCGCAGGAGGCCAGATTGAACAAGGCGAAGAAGTTGGCCGCCTGGCCCGAGGAGGTCAGCATGCCGGCGCTTCCGCCCTCCAGCTCCGCGATCTTGGCCGCCACATAGTCGTTGGTGGGGTTCTGGAGGCGGGTGTAGAAATACCCGGACGCGTCCAGGTCGAACAGCTTGCCCATGTCCTCCGAGGTGGCATACTTGAAGGTGGTGGACTGCACGATGGGGATCTGGCGGGGTTCACCGTTGCCGGGCGTGTAGCCGCCCTGGACGCAGACGGTTCCGAGACCTTGCTTCTGCATAGAACTTCCTCTTTTCTTTATTTCAGGCTGATGCCGTAGATGTGATTGGCGTTTTTGCCCTGGGTTCCGATGACAAGCGTGCTGCCGAAGACGGCGGGAGAACCGTTGATTTCGCCCTCCAGCTCAATGGACTGTAGCAGGCTGCCGGTCTGACCGTCGAGCAGGTACAGGGCGCCGTCGGCGGAAGCCTGAAGGATCCAGCCCTTGCCCTCCGCGCTGTAGACGGCCACGGGGCTGGAATAGGTGTAGCTGTCCAGCGCGTAGGACCAGCGGATGCGGCCGGTGGCCTTATCCAGGCAGATCAGCGCGCCTTCTGTGGCGGAGCCGCCGCCAAAGACGTCGGACGCGCCCTGGGCCGTGAGCCCCGAGACCGTGTAATACACATATTCCGCAAGGTCGTTCTGACCGATGACCGGAGAGGCGATGAAGCCCGGAATGTAGGCGTCCTTCTTGGGCTTGGCCACGTTCAGGGAGACGTTCCAGCGCTCGGCGCCGGTTTCCGCGTCGTAACAGCGGATCTGCGCGTCGCCCTTTTTGCGATTCTGCAGGGTGTTGGCGGTATACAGCCAGAGGCGCTCATCGGGATCCAGGTCAAGCGCGACAGCCGATTCAACCGTATCGCCGGTATCCACGGCCCAGCGAACGGTCAGGGTGTTGGCGTCCACACAGCGAAGGTAGCCGGACTTGTCCGCGTAGAACACATAGTTCTGGTAAGCGGCCAGACTGCTCTCCACCGCGGTGTTGGCGGCAGCCTGCTTGGCGGCCTGGGAGGCCAGGACCACATCGCTGATCTTGGCGGTCATCGTGCCGCCGTCGTTGAGATCGACCACGATTTCCACGCGGGCAAGGTAGAGCAGGCCGTTGGTTCCGGCAAAGAGCATCGTGGCGACCTTGTTGTCATCCGAGAGCACGGTGAAGACCGGGCTGGTGTTGAAGGAGCCGACGACCTTTTTCTTGCCCGCGATGGTCCTGTCGTAGGTCTTGTCAAACCCGTCGATCAGGGTAATCTGTTTCTGCGTCAGCAGATCATAGCACCGCATGCCGATTTCGGTGGCCTTTTTGCCTTTCACAAAGCGGCCGTACTGGCCCACAGCCATGAAGGGATAGCCGCTGGGATGGATGGACGGGGTGGCGTGCACGGGATAGCCGAGATTGATGGGATCCCGGGTCGGCTGGCCGTCCGCCAGGTCCAGGAAGTAGATTTTACCGTCCTCGCCGGCGACGATGACTTCCTTGAGCCTGGATGTGCCCTTCTTGGTTTCGGTCATGTTGGTGATCCGGCGGATGTCCTGGGGCCACTGGACGATCACGGGCTGGCTGTTGCGGCCGATGCCGTAGAAGGTCGTCTTGGTGCCCTGCAGGCTGCCGGCGTCCGCTGTCCAGAGGATTTCCATGCTGCTGAGGTCGTCCACGGTGCCCGTGGCGGCATTCTGGCGGAAGCCCGAGCCGCGGAAGGTCAGCACACCGTAAGGCTTGAGCAGATAGTGCTCCGCGTCCGCCACCCAAACCGCTTCCGCATCGTCGCGCAAATAGGTTTCCTGGGCTTTCTTGCTGTTCTTGAAGATCTTCTGCACTTTGATCAGGGAAGGATCGGCGCTCTCGGCGGCCGCGACTTCCAGCAGGCGTGGCTCTTTCTCCTTTTCTTCTTCCGCGGGTTCCGCAGCGGCCGCAGGGGCGGCGCTCGGCACGGCGGAGAGAGCGGCGACGGGCTCGGCGGGGGCGGACGTCACGGCCGGGATGTCCTCGGTCCGGACCGGCGGCACTTCGGTGGGCGTGAGCGGAACCGTAGGCACGTCCCCCGTGACAGTTTCGCCGGAAGTTACGGCCATTTCGGCCTCTATGACCTCCCCGCTGATATAGACCGTCTCTTCTTCGACATAATCAGCGGCTTCCGGAATGGTTTCCGCTTCCGCGGACGCCTCGTCGGATCCGTCCGGGAGAACGGTAAAGCCGACAAGCTGATCGTCCGTAATCCATTCGCTGCTGTCCGCGGTCACCTCAGGCGAGATGACGGATTCGACGGACGCCTCATCATAGGCCGGGACGGCCGGCGCTTCGTCGGACGTCTCGGAAGTCTCTGCAGGGACGAAGGTGTAGGTCCGCGGCGAAGAGAGCGCAGCCGGATCTTCGGCACCGGAACCTTCCGCACTTCCCTTTGTTCCGCCCCGGAGCAGCATGGTGCCCAGCACGCCCAGCGCGGCGATCAGCGCGACAGCGGTCATGATGACGGGGACAAAGCTGCGCCTGGAGGCAGGCCGACGGTCGGGTGGCGGCGCCTGGTCGTCAGAGCGTCCGGACTGCCTGGCAATGGGCGGAAGCGCTGTGCGATCGGTCTGGGGCCGCGGCCGCTCCGCATAGCCTGCGGCCTGGACGGGGCGGCGCACGTTGCGGTTGCTGATGCCGGTCTGGGCGCGGTAGGCCGAGTAGGCCTTCTCACGGTTCTCCTGGCTGGATTCCTGGGCAATGGTCTCCTCGGAGGCGGTCCGGACTTTGCCGGTGACCCGGGAGAAAGGCGTCGGGACGCCGATGGGCCGCTGCTGTGTGCCTTGCTCGCTGCGGCGGCGACGGGTCTCGCCCTGAAGCGCCGGAACTTCGCGGGTGGACTGACCGTCCCCGGGTTTCCTGCTGTCATAATTGCTCAATATGGTCACTCCTTTGCCGGATGCTTCGCACTGTGCGTATCATGGCTGACAGCTCATTATACGTC
This sequence comes from uncultured Clostridia bacterium, assembly GCA_946410395.1. GTDB lineage: Bacteria > Bacillota > Clostridia > Christensenellales > Aristaeellaceae > RUG11272. Next base: position 7,968 of record CAMKAE010000051.1, on the reverse strand, counting down.
AATTGACCGCGATGGGCAAGGGGCCGGCGCGGTTTTTTACATGCGCGCGGCTCTGACGTTCCCCCGGAAAAGAAAGCAGGAAAAGAACATCCGGGACGCCGCGAAGGCGGGAAAGGCGTGTTGACAGTGCCGGGGCTGCATGATATGATGTCTCAAGCCGCCCGGCATGGGCCTTTCGGCGGCTTTGCAGAGAACAGGGGGACAGAGCGATGAAAAAGTATCGGGTCGGCATCGTCGGCGCAACGGGCATGGTTGGACAGCGGTTTATCCTGCTGCTGCAGGGGCATCCCTGGTTTGAGATCACGGCGCTGGCCGCGTCGGCTTCCTCTGCCGGCAAGCCTTATGCCGAAGCCGTCGGAAGCCGCTGGGCCTTTGACACGGAAATCCCGGAAAACGTGAAGGGCATGCAGGTGCTGGATGCCGCCGATGTGGACGCGGTGGCGGCGAAGGTGGATTTCGTCTTCTGCGCCGTCAACATGAAAAAGGATGAGATCCGGGCTATGGAGGAGAACTATGCCCGCCATGAGGTTCCCGTAGTCTCCAACAACAGCGCGTGCCGCTCCCTTCCGGATGTGCCGATGGTCATTCCGGAGATCAACGCGGGACACATCGCCGTCATCGACACGCAGAAGAAACGGCTGGGCACGAAGCGCGGCTTTATCGCGGTGAAGCCCAACTGCTCCATCCAGTCCTATGTTCCGGCGCTGACGCCCCTGATGGATTTCCGCCCGACCCAGGTCAGCGTGTGCACCTACCAGGCCATCAGCGGCGCCGGAAAGACCTTCCGCACCTGGCCGGAGATGGTGGACAACGTGATCCCCTATATCGGCGGCGAGGACGAGAAGAGCGAGACGGAGCCGCTCAAGATCTGGGGAACGGTTCAGGACGGCCTGATCGTCAACGCGCAGGAGCCCGTGATCAGTGCCCAGTGCCTGCGGGTGGCCTGCTCCGACGGGCACATGGCCGCCGTGTCCGTGCGCTTCGCGCAGAAGCCGGACAAGGAGGAGATCATCCGCCGCTGGAACAGCTATGAGACGGAGGCACAGCGCCTGGAACTTCCCAGCGCGCCGAAGCCCTTCCTGCAGTATTTCGAGGATCCCTCCCGCCCACAGACCCGGCTGGACCGCGACTTCGGACGCGGCTTCGGCATCTCCATCGGACGGCTGCGGGACGACGCCATCTTTGACTACCGCTTTGTCTGCCTGAGCCACAACACGGTCCGCGGCGCCGCGGGCGGCGCGATCCTGACCGCGGAGCTGCTGTGCCGCAAGGGCTATATGGACTGAAACCATCTCTGGAGGAGGCAACGATATGACACCGCTCTTTACCGGCTGTGCCACAGCCCTCATCACGCCCTTCCGCAACGGCGAAGTGGATTATCCCGCCCTGGACAGGCTGGTTGAAAGCCAGATCGACGCCGGCATTGACGCCCTGGTGGCGGTGGGCACCACCGGCGAACCCGCGACCATGACCTGGGAGGAGCACCTGAACGTGATCCGCAGGGTGGTGGATGTGGCGAACCATCGCGTGCCGGTCATCGCCGGCACCGGCAGCAACGCCACCAGCGAGGCGGTGCACGCGGCGCGCATGTCCCAGGAATTCGGCGCGGACGCGCAGCTCGTGGTCACGCCCTACTACAACAAAACGAGCCAGGAGGGCCTGGTGGCGCACTTCAACGCCGTGGCCGACGCCGCGACGCTGCCGGTGATCGTCTACAACGTGCCCGCCCGCACCGGCATCAACATCGGTCCCTGGGCGCTGCAGCAGATCTGCCGTCATCCCAAGGTGGTGGCGGTCAAGGAAGCCAGCACCGATGTGGGCCAGGCGCTGGACAAACTGCGCCTGGTGGGAGACGACGCCGTGTTTTACTGCGGCAACGATGAGCTGGCCGTGCCGACCATGGCCTGCGGGTTTGTGGGTGAGATTTCCGTGCTCTCCAACGTGATCCCGGCGGAGACGGTCCGGATGACCCACGCCTGCCTGTCGGGCGACTATGCGCTCGCCGCGTCGCTGCAGATGAAGTATCTGCCGCTGATCAACGCGCTGTTCTGCGAGACGAGCCCCATCCCCGTCAAGGCCGCCATGGCCCGGCTCGGCATGTGCGACGAGGAGCTCCGGCTTCCGCTGATCCCCATGCAGCCCGCCAACCGGGAGAAGCTCTATGCGATCATGGACGGGCTCGGACTGAAGGGCTGAGGTGAGCGGCATGAAAATCTGGATCAGCGGTGCCTGCGGCCATATGGGGCGCGCCGTTGCGGAGATGGCCGCAGCGGACGGCATCGAAGTCCTGGGCGGCATCGACCGTGCGGGCGATCACGCGGCGTTCCCGGTTTACCGGGATTTCACTTCGCTGCCCGCGGGCGGTGACGCCGTCATCGATTTCTCGGTCCCGGCTGCCCTGACGGAGCTGCTCGCCTGGTGTGAGAGCGAGAAGCTGCCCGCGGTCATCTGCACCACGGGCTTTACCCCGGAGCAGGTTGAGCGCATCCGGGAGGCGTCTGCCCGGATCCCGATCTTCCGCTCCGGCAACATGAGCCTGGGCATCGCGCTGATCCGAAAGCTCGCCCGCGAGGCGGCGGCGGTGCTGGGCGAGCGCTTCGACATCGAGATCGTCGAGGCGCATCACCGCAGAAAAGTGGACGCGCCCAGCGGCACGGCCCTGATGCTCTACGACGCGGTGAAGAACGCCCGCGGGACGGACGCGCCCTGCGTCATGGGCCGGGCAGGCAGGGACAGCAAGCGCGTCCCCGGGGAGATCGGCCTCCATGCGATCCGCGGCGGTACGGTGGTGGGGGAGCACGAGGTGCTCTTCCTGGGTGAGAGCGAGCGGATCAGTATCCGCCACAGCGCGGAGAGCCGGAGCGTGTTCGCCGCCGGTGCGCTGCGGGCCGCCGCATTCCTCGTCGGAAAAGCGCCGGGACTGTATGACATGGACGACCTGCTGGCGGATGAGCTGAATCGCGACTGAATGAACCGACCGGTTTCTGCCCGACGAGGACAGAGACCGTTTTTTTCTGCGGAAATTGCTTTTTCGCTGCAGATGTTGTACAATGGGCGAAGAAGGAGTGTGATTCGCATGAAGCGTGTATTTCTGACGGTTCTGGACGCAGTCGGCTGCGGTGCGCTCCCGGACGCCGCCGCTTATGGCGACGAGGGCGCCAACACGTTCGGCCATGTGGTGGACGTGATGCATCCGCAGCTGCCCAATCTGGCCCGGATCGGCCTCGGCCAGGTCGAGGGGACCCATTATCCGCCGGATCCGAATGCCGTCGGCGCGGCTGGGCGCTGCGTGGAGGTGAGCGCGGGCAAGGACACCACCACGGGGCACTGGGAGATTGCGGGCCTGCGGCTGAAGGAGCCCTTCCCGACCTTCCCGGACGGCTTCCCCGCGGACTTTATCGCGGCTTACGAGAAGGCCATCGGGCACAGGGTGATTGGCAACAAGGCGGCCTCCGGCACGGTCATTCTGGACGAACTGGGCGAGGAGAGCCGCGCGAACGCGACCCCCATCGTCTACACCTCCGCCGACAGTGTGTTCCAGATCGCCTGCCATGAGGAGGTCTTCCCCCGTGAGGAGCTGTACCAGTTCTGCACGATTGCCCGGGAGATGCTGCAGGGACCGCTGGGCGTCGGGCGCGTGATCGCGCGGCCTTATCTCGGAACGGCGGGGCATTTCGTCCGCACATCCGGGCGGCGGGACTTCTCGATGCCGCCGATCGGACGGACCCTCCTGGACGCCGTGAAGGAAGCCGGGATGGAGAGCCTGGGCGTCGGCAAAATTGAGGACATCTTTGATCATGTGGGGCTGACGGGCTCCAACCACGCCGCGGGCAACCCGGCCTGCATCGACGCCTGGATGGATTACATGCGCCGGGATTTTGACGGACTGTGCTTCACGAACCTGGTCGATACGGACATGCTCTGGGGCCACCGCCGGGATCCGAAGGGCTTTGCGGACGCCCTGACGTACATCGATGCCAAACTGCCGGAGATTCAGGCCCTGATGGGCGATGAGGACCTGCTGATCCTCACCGCGGACCACGGCTGCGATCCGACCTTCCGCGGCACGGATCACACCCGGGAACACATTCCGCTGCTGGTCTGGCACAGAAAGATGACGCGCCTGACCCGGCTGGGCACCCGCTCCACCTATGCCGACATCGCGGCGACCTGTGCGGAATGGCTGGGCTTGCCGGACCGCTTCGGCGCCGTTTCCTTCGCGAAGGACCTGATCTGAGGAGGGCGCATGATGGACAAGAGGATGGAAAGACTGACCCGCGCGGCGGATACGGTCCGCAACCGGCTGGGCGAGGCGGAGATCGGCATCGTGCTGGGATCCGGGCTCGGCGGGCATGTGGAAGTGCTGGAGCACGCGGATTCGATCCCTTACAGCGAGATCCCGGAGTTTCCCGTCTCCACGGTGCCGGGACATGCAGGCCGCTGGTGGGCGGGGCAGACCCACGGCAAGCGGGTCTATATGATGCAGGGCCGCTTTCATGCCTATGAGGGGTTTGACCTCTTCGACCTGACAATGTATGTCCGGATGATGAAGCTGCTGGGCGTGCGGACGATGATCATCACCAACGCGGCCGGCTGCGTCAACACGGCCTGGCAGCCCGGCGACCTGATGATGATTTCGGACATGATCAATTATTCCGGCCGGAATCCGCTGATCGGCGCGAATCTCGACGAGATGGGCCCGCGCTTTCCCGACATGAGCGAAGCGTTCAGCAAGCGGCTGCGGGGCATCTGCCGGGAGCAGGCGCAGAAACTGGGGCTCAACATACGCGAGGGTGTCTATATGTGGTTCAACGGCCCCACCTACGAGACGCCGGCTGAGATCCGAATGGCCCGCATCCTGGGCGCCGACGCGGTGGGCATGTCCACCGTGCCGGAGACGATCGTGGCGCGGCATTGCGGCATCGAGGTGCTGGGCATCTCCTGCCTGACCAACATGGCGGCCGGGATCCTGGACCAGCCGCTGAATCATCACGAGGTCCTGGAAGTGACCGAACGGGTCAAGACCGATTTCCGCCGACTGCTCGACGGCGTGACGCAGGCGCTCTGAGGGAGCGCCTGACCCCTGCATAGGGTACTTTATTAGGAGGAAGAAGAATGCTGGATCGGAATACGGCGGCACAGGTGCTGGAACGGGCGGTCGCGTCCGGTGGCGACTTTGCCGAGATCTTTTTGGAGGACAAGCGCAGCCAGGGTCTGACCCTGCGCTCGGGCCGGCTTGAGTCCGTGCGCACGAACAGGAGCCACGGCGCGGGCATCCGCGTCTTTGACGGGACCCGGGCCATCTATGTGTACACCAATGACACCGGACGCGACGGCCTGCTGCGCTGCGCGGAGCAGGCGGCGGCGGCCGTTGCCGGCGGCGCGGGCTGCAAGCCTGTGGGATTCAGCCCCTGGAGCGCGGCCCGGCTGGAGGAGATCCGCCTGCTTCCAACGGATGTGAAGGCGGCGAGGAAAGCGGAGAAGCTGCGCGCGGCGGATGCCGCCGCCCGGGCTGTCTCCCCGGAGATCGTCCAGGTCAACTGCAATTATATGGATTCGGTCCAGGATGTGCTGATCTGCAATACCGAGGGCGTATTTGCGGCTGATACCCGCGTGCGGTCGCGCCTGACCGTGTCCGCGGTGGCCAGCGACGGGCATGAGAATCAGACCGGCAGCGACAATCCCGGCGCCTCCATGGGCTTTGAGCTCTTTGACGAAAGGGTGGATCCGGAGAAGAGCGGCCGCAAAGCCGCAGAGATTGCCCGCACCATGCTGCACGCGGAGAACTGCCCCGCCGGCGTTTTCCCCGTGGTGATCGACGGCGGCTTCGGCGGCGTGATCTTCCACGAGGCCTGCGGCCACAGCCTGGAGGCGACCTCGGTGGCTTACGGTCTGAGCGAGTTTTCCGGCAAGCTGGGCCAGCAGATCGCCGCGCCATGCGTCAGCGCCGTGGACGACGGGACCATCCCGGGCGAGTGGGGCTCCCTGCACATCGACGACGAGGGCATGCCCACCACCAGGCTGGTGCTGATCGAAAACGGCATCCTGACCAATTACATGATCGACAAGCTCGGCGGCCGCCGCATGAACATGGCGCCGACCGGTTCGGGTCGCCGGGAGTCCTACGCCTGGGCACCCACATCCCGCATGCGCAACACTTACATCTGCGCAGGCCATGACGACGAAGCGGAAATGATCGCCACGATGGGCACCGGTCTCTATGCAAAAACCATGGGCGGCGGCTCAGTGAACCCGGCCACCGGCGAGTTCAACTTCGCCGTGATGGAGGGCTACTGGGTGGAGGACGGCAAAATCGTCCGGCCCGTGCGCGGCGCGTCCCTGATCGGCAAGGGCGGGGAAGTGCTCAGGCGGATCGACCGTGTGGGCAGGACGATGACCATGGCCCAGGGCATGTGCGGATCGGCTTCCGGCTCGATCCCGACCAACGTCGGCCAGCCCATGATCCGCGTCAGCAGCCTGACGGTCGGCGGAAAGTGAGGGAGTAAAGATGATGGATGCTTATATCGCAAAGCTGCTTGAGGCTGCGAAGGCAGCCGGCATCGAGACGGCGGAGGTTTGCTTCGCCGAGAGCGAAAGCTTCAGTGCCGAGGCCATGGAGGGGCGGATCGACAGCTATGAAGTCTCCGCGACCCGCGCCCTGGGCATCCGGGGCACCGTCGGCGGGAAGATGGGATACGCCTTGACCGAAGCCTTTGACGAGACGGCCATCGACATGATGGTGAATGCCGTCAAGGAGAGCGCGGCGCTCGCCGAGGGCGATGAACAGGACGAGATCTTCGGCGGCGACGCCGCGTACCCCGAACTGGCCGTGCCGGAGAACGACATCGACCGGGTCTCGGCGGAGGAAAAACTGGCCCTGGTCCTGGAGATGGAAAAGGCGGCAAAGGCCGTGGATTCCCGGATCGAAAAAAGCCAGGGAGCCTATATCGCCACGGGCCGGGGGTCCGTCCAGATCGTCAACAGCCTCGGACTGAACCTGAAGCGGGAGACGCCGCTGGGCGGCATGGTGTCCGCCGGGGTCTATCTGGTGGGCAGGGAAGGCGATTCCGCCGTGACCGGCGGCAAGAGCAAGGCCGGGCGCAAAGTCTGCGACCTGGATCCGCGGCAGATCGGCGAGGAGGCGGCGGAAGAGACGCTGGCCAAGCTGGGCGGCAGCCCGGTTTCCCCCGGTGTGTACCGCGCGGTGATCCGCCGGGATGCGATGCGCTCCCTGCTGGCCACGTTCTGCGGGGTTTTCTCCGCCGAGAACGCCCAGCAGAAGCTCTCGCTGCTCTCCGGCCGCGAGGGGGAGAAGATCGCCTCCGATTGCGTGACGCTGATGGACGATCCGCTGCTGCCGGATGGGTTCGCCTCCATGCCCTTTGACGCGGAGGGCTCTGCCTGCTTTACCAAAGCGGTCATCGACGGGGGAGTGCTGACCACCCTGCTGCACAGCCGGAAGACCGCGAAGAAGCAGGGCGTTGCGACGACGGGCAACGCTTCGCGCGCGGGCGTGGGCGGACCGGTTCACGTCGCGCCCACCAATCTGTTTTTCAAGCCCGGGGAGCATGACCTTGCGACCCTGCTCAGCGACATGGACGACGGTCTGCTGATCACGGAACTGGGCGGCCTGCACGCCGGCGCGAATGCCGTCAGCGGCGATTTCTCGCTGATCGCGAAGGGCTTCCTGGTCGTCAACGGGACCTGCGCGCGGCCGGTGGAGCAGATCACCGTCGCCGGCAACTTCTATCAGCTGCTCAAAGAGATCAAGGCAGTCGGCAGCGATCTGGAGTTCCTGGGCGGCGGCATCGGATCGCCCTCTGTGGACGTGGGCAGCCTGAGCGTCAGCGGCGCCGGCAAGAAGTGACGGAGGGAACGAAATGCGCTGCAGCTGCAAGGAATGCGGAACATACATGGTCCAGGCGGACAGCGACCTGCTGGGCTGTGTCTGCCCGGACTGCGGATACC
>CAMKAE010000050.1 GCA_946410395.1 uncultured Clostridia bacterium | reverse complement strand
GATCTGGCGCGGGAGCTTGGCAGCCTGATCGGGCAGAGCGCGCTCCATGAGCATGTGGACATCCTCCTCGGCCCGTCGTCCGGCACAAGACAGCCCCTGCAGGGCACGCAGCGCGACATCCGCTATGCGGAGGATCCGTTCCTGGCGGAAGCACTGGCCGAGGCCTTTGCCGGGGGCGTGCGCGCCCAGGGCGTCGGGGCCGTGCTACGGCCCGACGCGGACCTTTCGCCGGACGATGCCGCGCGGCGCATGCTCACACAGGTGGACTTCGCGCTCGCAAACCGGCGGGAGCCGGAGGAGTTCGACTGGGGCATGCAGCATCACCAGGCCCGGAAGCTGGCCCGCGAAGCCATGGTGCTGCTGAAGAACGACGGAGATCTGCTGCCGATCACCGGCAACAAAAAAGTCGCCTTCATCGGCGCTTATGCGGAGCGGCCCCTCTTCCAGCCCGAAGCGGGCAGCATCCGCTGCACGGAGACCCTGTCCGCCCTGCAGGCCGTCCGCTCCGTCTCGCCGGTGACCTATGTCCGAGGCTTCGATCCCGACCGGGACGAGCTGGATCCCGCCCTGGAAGCCGAGGCCGTGCGCGCCGCTGCGGAGGCGGACATCGCCGTGCTGTTCCTGGGCGCGCCATTCGGGAACCTCCCCGCCTGCCAGAACGCGCTGGTGGAAGCCATCACCGCCGTGCAGCCCCGCGTCGCCGTGGTGCTGCACAACGGCGCACCCGTCGGGATGCCGTGGCTCGACCGCGTGAGTGCGGTGCTGGAGACCTACCTGGGTGGACAGGCCGTGGGCGGGGCCACGGTGGACGTGCTCTTCGGCGCCGTCTCTCCTTGTGGCAAGCTGCCCGAGGCCTTCCCCCAGTTTCCTTTCGGCCACGGGCTCACCTACACCCGCTTTGCATACGCCAACCTGCGCCTATCCACAAACCTGTTTGACGGTACACCCGTCACCGTCAGCGTGGATGTGACCAACACCGGGAAGGTTTACGCCAAGGAAGCCGTGCTTTTCTATCTTCGGCGGCCGTCTCTCACAAGCGAGCAGCCCTTCCGGGCGCTGAAGGGCTTTGCGAAGCTTGCCCTGGCTCCCGGGCAGACCGGGACTTTCTCGGTCACCCTGGACCGCGATGCCTTTGTCTGCGGGGAGGAGCATGCGCGGAGCGGTTCCTGGATCGTGGAAGCTGCGGCCTCAGCCGTCGATATCCGATGCTGCGCGGAAATCACCGCTCCGGACAGTCTCTGAGCCAAGCATTCCGTATCTGCGGATCGCAAACGCCTCCGACCGATTTTGCTTCGGCCGGAGGCGTTCTTTTATTGCATGATCATCATCAACAGTTCCGTGGGCACCTTGAAGATCAGCTTGTAGCCGATGGTTGTGGCCACCTGGGTCAACCACTCGGTCAGTGCCTCGCTCTCCTCGTCCAGTCGGATGGGATTGCCCAGGACGGCCCATTCGGTTTCGGGGTAATCGTCCGTCTGCTCGCTCTCCAGCACGATCTCAAAGGCCGGGGTTTCGTTCTCGCCGATGTAAAGCGCGTCTTTCGCAGCAATCAGCCCGGTGTCATCGGCGACTGTTATCCCCCAGCTCTCCCGCAGGGTCGAGGTGCCGTCCCGGGTCAAGGTCGCCTCGCCGCTCAGGCTGATGCCGCCGTCTTTCACCGCGGCGCTCATGCTTCCCTCCAGGTGCCCCAGCAGGTTGCTCCGCTGTATCCGGGCGCTCGGGAAGCCGTCGTGGTGCGGATCCTGCCAGATGTCGGCGCGGTATTGCAGCGAGACGGTATCCTCAACAGGATCGGGGATGCTCAGCGTCAGATCGGCGAAATAGACATTGCCTCCAAGACCGATCCCCGCGACGATACGCGGTCCCTCTGGATTCTCCAGGCCCAGGGAAATCGTCATGATCTGCTCGTTGTTGTTCAGCGCCGTCACGGAGATGCCGATGAGTGCCTCGTCCCGGAGGACTTTGCGCGCAATCCAGTGCTGACGGCTGGTTCTGGCGTCCTGCAGGATGGCTTTTTGAATCTGCGCCTTGAGCGCCTGATAGTCTGGCGCGTCCTCCGGGTCCAGGGGCTGGAGGCTGTCCATTTTGTCGATCGCCTGCAGGGCCAGCACCGTCATGTCATTGCTGCTGACCTCATAGGTGTATTGCGTATCCCCAGCGCCGAAGGCATCGCCCATGAAGACGCCGTGCTCCTCCCGGACCGGCAGGGCTTCCATCCAGGCGCTGGCCTCGTCCGCGATCTCGATGGCCATGGTCAGCACGGACAGCATATCCGTCTTGCTCAGGAGCATGTCGAAGACGCCTTCTTCCGGGGCCGGAATCAGCACATCCTGGTTGGGCGCGGCATCCACGAGCGCCAGAGCGCTCCCGTCCGCCGTCCGGCGGTGCCAGACCGTCACGATGTCCTCGCCATCCAATGAAAGTTTGAGAGCGCCCTCATCCTCTTTGGCGTAGCTGTCCACCCTCAAGCCCGCGATCAGGCTGACCAGGGACGCAACCCATTTCTCGGTGATGCCGTTTTCCTGAAGCCATGCGTTCAGCTGCGCCTCGTCGCACTGAAAGCACAGCGTCGCGTGGGTGTTCTCGCCCATCGCCAGGGCGGGAAGCAGCATCAGCAACGCCAGCAGCGCCGCAAGCAGACGCTTCATCAGACTCCCTCCTCGCTCTCGTCCAGGTCGATGGAATCCACAAGCACCAGGGATGGCAGTGCTTCTTCTGCGCTCTCGGTCTCCGCGTCCGTGGATGTGTCAGCCTCTTCGCTTTCCTGCGGAACGGGCGCGGCTTCCACGGGCTCGGCCGCCGCTTCCTCCGACGCTTCCGGCTGCTTTTCCTCCGTACCGATGGTGGACAGTGTCACCATGGCATTGGTCAGGTAATCCATCAGGATCTCAGTCCGCTGCTCCGGGGTCATGGACAGCGCGTCGACAGCGCCGGTCACGTCCATGTTCTCCACATCCCAGCGCTTCACGCTCAGGAGCCTCCCCCGCAGATTCAGCACGGTGGTCTCCTGTGTCCAGATCGCCTCAAACTCCAGGGTGGTGGAGCTGCGCTGATCATACTTGGAGAAATAGTGCGCACGGACCGCAAGGTTGACGGGCTCGAAGGCAACGTCACTGTCCCCGGCCGGCGTGATGTCCAGGTTCCAGGTGGGAATCTCATGATCCACAAACTCGGTGTCGGACTGTTCGGAGTAAGTCCTCTCCAGCGTGAAGTTTGCGCGGATCTGGCCCTCTGTACCGGGGCAGGTGAAGGATCCCTCCCAGGCCTGCGCGTCCTTCAGCGCCCGGGTCTGCCGGACGGAAATGCCCCAGACCGCTTCCCCGGCCTGCAGGGTATAGCTGTCGGCGCCGTCTCCCTGTTCCCAGGTGAGGGTGTTCCCCTCGCCCAGCGGGAAAACCACCTGCAGCCGCTGCTGCGCGCCCATGGAATTGACCTCCCGCTCAATGCGCAGGGGGCCGCCCAGCCGGAGGCCATCCACAAACCAGTCCTCATAGGCCAGCATGTTCTCGCTGAAAGCGATTTCCCACTGCTCTTTCGTCAGGTAAAAGCGCACCCGGCTGAAAATATTTTCGTCTGTGAGCGCTAGGCGCAGCAGCGTCTTGATCTCGTCCTTCAGCGCCTGTTCCGGGATCTCATACGCAAAGTGCAGCACGGCGGTGCCGTTCTCCGTCCGCTGTTCGGGATTCCCGGCGTAGGCCATCAGCCAATTCTCTGCATGCGCGCGCAGCGGCGCGGCATCCTTCTCCCAGTCGCGGCCATGGATCAGCGCGGTCGCAACCGCCGTCAGATAGTTGGGATTGCTCTGTCCCGCCCCCGTCAGGCTTGAGACAAAGTCGCCCTTCCACGGATAGCGCAGGATCGTGTCGATCAGCAGTTCGCTGGACACATAAAGGGATTCCCCGTCGCTCCACAGGCGGGTATCGGCTGTCCGGACGCCGTCTTTCTCCGCGAAGAGGGTGAATTCCGAGCGATGATCGCTCTCCGGTCCGTCCTCCGCGGTCAGCGCACGGAACTGAATCATGGCCCCGGACAGCGGCCGCAGCTGCAGGGCCAGATCACTGTCTCCCTCCACCGTCAGCCGGAAGATGCCTCGCATCCCGCTCCGCTGCAGCTGATCGATCAGCTTGTCCAGCAGACCGTCATACTGCAGGTTTTCTTCCGCCAGCGCAAAGCCGGCCATCAGCAGCAGCGCCAGCGTCAGCGCAATCAGTCGCTTGAGCATCGCAATCCCTCCATTATGGTTTCACGGCAGTCTCCGCCGCCGAAACGATTTCATTCCAGGCCGCGTCGTCCATGCCGCGGCGCAGATAGACTGTGTCCGCCGGGTCCGCCAGCACAAGACGCGCCAGCAGCAGGCGGGCGAACCCGTCCGTCAGTTGCGCGCGGATCGCAGCCCGCTCCACCTCCGTGTCCGGCAGCGGCACCGGCTGGGTGTCAAAGCGCTCCCAGTCCGTGTCCGTGAGCGGCGCAAACCGGAGCGTGCCGCTCCAGGCCGTCTGATTCTCCTTGTGCTTCCAGGCCCAGCCGATCGCACCGGTACCGTCCGGCTCCGCGGTCACATCCAGCGTCAGCTGCGAAACATCTGTCAGCTTTGTCTTGTTCATCACGCCGGTCTTGAGCTTGATCGTTCCGGTGATCCGGCCGTCCTTGATCTGAAGCTTGATCGGGTCCGCGTTGGTCTTCAGGGTTGCTTCCCCAATCGCCTGTGTCAGGGTGAAGCCCGTCACGCTGACGGTCCGCGTCCCGTTCTTTGCCATCTTGTCCGTCTCGCGTAAGGAGAGGCCGAAGACGACGTCCTGCCGGCTGAGCTCCAGTTCCAGCCCGTTGCGGCTGTCAGCCGCCGTGCGCTTTCTGCGCCAGGTCAGGCTGATGTTCTCCCAGAGGCCATCCGCTGTCTGGATCGTTCCTTTGAGCACCGTCTTGATGGGCTCCTCCTGGTTGTCGACAAGCAGGTAGCACTGGCAGCCGTCCGCAAAGCGCATCCCGCCGAGCAGCTGCCGCAGCCAGTCCGCCTGGGCGGCCTTCAGCAGCGGCTCCCGCAGCGCGTCGCCGGTCTCCCCACGCAGCGTCCAGCGGGTCTGGGTGTTGCCGTAGCCGTTGATGTTCTGCCGGTCCTTTTCGATCAGGAACGCCTCCCGGTCGGCCATCAACGCGTTCAGAAGGGCATCCACATCGTCGAGCAGGGTCAGCGGGATCCCCGCCAGCGCGTTGTCCAGCGTGATCTCCGGAAACAGCGCCTCGACCGGGTCCTCCGCCGGCGACGTCCAGACCGTGTCCGCTCCGGGCAGGCGCGCCTTTGTGCCGTCCGCGCCCGCGCATACCGTGAAGGCTGCGGCGGTCTTGCCGTCCACGTCGATCCGCAGGTCCGACCAAGCGCCATCCCGCGCGGCGGGATCCGTCCGGAAAGTCAGTCCGACGTGGCCGAGCAGCGCGTTCAGCTCCTGCAGCCGCGTCGCGTCATGGATGTCCAGCTGGTCGGCCTGAAAGGTAACCGCCACCTCCATGGGGCTATTCAGCAGGCGAAACGGGTTCTCCTCCGCCATTCCCCGGACGGGCAGCAAAAACAGGAAACACAGCAGGCAAAGGCAGCGTTTCAAGCGTTCAGTCCTCCTCCGCCAGGTTCAGCAGGGCCTGCCGCACTTCCTCCGGCCGCTCCATGCGGTTGATCCGGTCGCGCAGCTGGGCCGCGCCCCGGACGCCGTGAAGGTACCAGCCGATGTGCTTGCGCATCTCGGACACGGCCACGTGCTCCGGCTTCCAGCCCAGCAGCATGTCATAGTGCCGCAGAGCTGTCTCGATCTTCTCCCTCAGCGAGGGCTCGTATATGGGTTCTCCCGCCAGTGCTTCCCGGAGCTGCCGGAATATCCACGGGTTCCCCAGCGCGCCGCGGCCGACGACCAGGCCGTCCACGCCGCTCTCCCGCAGGCGACGGACGCCATCCTCTGCCGTAAAAATGTCGCCGTTGCCCAGCACCGGGATCCGCACCGCCTGCTTCACGCGGGCGATCTGGTCCCAGTCGGCCATGCCTGCGTACATCTGCATCCGGGTGCGCCCGTGCACCGTGATCTCCGTCACGCCGCAGTCCTCGGCCATGCGCGCGATCTCCACGGCGTTGATGTGCTCGCTGTCCCAGCCCAGGCGTATCTTGACGGACACGGGCACCGATGAGGCCGCGACAGTCCGCCGGATGATGGCCTCCGCCAGCGGTGGATTCCGCATCAGGCCGCTGCCCTCGCCACTGGACGCCACCTTGTGGGCCGGGCAGCCCATGTTGATGTCGATGCCGTCGTAGCGTCCCGTTGCCGAAAGGGCTTCGGCGGCCTTGGCCATATATTCGGGCTCCTTGCCAAAGATCTGCAGGATCAGCCTGGGCTCCCGCGCGTCGCGCACCAGCAGGGAGCGGGTCGCCTTGCCGTTCGGGGCGTACACATAGCCCAGGGCGCTGACCATCTCCGTGGTGGCGCAGCTGCAGCCCTGCTCAAAGCACAGCACCCGGAAAGGCCAGTCTGTGATGCCCGCCAGCGGCGCCAGCCGGATGTCCGTCATGGCGTCTGCATGCCGGAGAACACCGCGATGCCCTCGGCACATTGGAAAAAGGGTTTCAGTTCTGCCTCAAAGGGCGCTCCGGCCGGCTTTGGCAGGACCGGGACATCCGCAGAGAGCGCCGGCGCACAGGCACACAGCTGCGCGATCACTTTTCCGTCGCGGATTTCCGGCGTGCCGATCAGCGCGGGATACCCTTCTGCGCCGCTTCCGTCCCAGACCATGAGGTTCGGGCCCCGGTACACCGTCCGGCTCTGGTGATAACCGTCCTCCACCGTGATGCAGGGGCGGCCGGTCAGGCGGACCTCGTCGCCATCATGCCATTCCCGGACGACGGTGTAGGGTTCGCCGTAGGGCAGCCGCTCCTGCTCTTCCCCGCACACCGAGACCGTCGCGTCCAGCACCCAGGGCGGGATCGGCAGGCTCAGGTTCAGGCGCACCGGCTTTTTGCCTGAGAAGACGACGCGTACTTCTCCCGGCACATGGAACATCCGGATCGTCATCTGATCGACACCGTCGGTCCATGCGAAAGCAATCTGGTCATAATGCTGCAGGCTGATCCCATCGGGCTCCAGGCAGGCCGCTGTGCTCAACAGGGCGGCCCAGCCGCGCAGCAGGCGGCCCAGGGAGGATTTCTCGATTCTGGCCTTGGTGTTCGTCCGGTTGACCGTGAAGGTCTTCATGGCCGTGGCCACGGGCAGCGCGTTGACGGCGATCCTTTCCAGCGGCAGATGCGCCCAGCGCTCCCCCGCGGCCAGATAGCCCGCGAGACACTCCGCCCAGGCGCCCACAGACGCGGGGCTGATGTCCGAGAGCGGCGAGCGCCCCTTGAGCAGCGGCGAGGCGGAGGTGCCGCCGCAGGCCTGTCCGTGCCAGCGGCTGATGCGCTCCCAGCCCCGGGCGCCTGCCTCGTGTTCCGTTCCGTTGCCGCTGTATTCCGCCAGGCAGCGGACTTCCCTCATCGCGTCGGCCAGGGCCACCGGATCCGCCAGCAGCCGCTGATGCTTCCGGACCTCCTCCGCGCCCTGGCCGGTGACCGGGCTTTCCCGGTAGGGGTGGTCCAGGCTGAAGGTGTTCAGGATCATGCTCCAGTCGGTGACGTCCCGGCGCAGGCGGGCCAGCAGGCGCAGCGCGCCCTGGAGGCCGGTGGCGCGGTAGATCTCCACCAGCAGCTCCGTCAGGTCCGCCGGGCGGTCCCGGAGCTCCTGGTCGGCGATCAGCGTTTCATAGCTTCCGGCCGCCCACCCGAGCCAGCGCACAACGCTCTCCGCCAGGGCCCGGTCCCCAGTCCAGCCGGACAGGAACCACGCCGCGCGGCACAGCGCGATGCTCTCCTGCGTTCCGCAGGGCAGCGCGCCGTCCTTGTCCTGGCTTCTGAACTGTCTGCGGACAGCCGCGGCGGCCGGGCAGGCTTCCGCCTCCACGCCCAGGCACGCCGACAGGCGGATAGCGCCTTCCAGCGCGTCCCAGGGCAGTTCCTTCGGAAGCTGCTTCAGCAGGGCTTCCGCATCGGGGTTTTCCGCCCGCAGCATGCCGGTGCTCAGCGGCAGCTGGGTGCGGCGGACCAGGGGTGCGCGATCATAAATCGGCTTTCTCGGCAAAAGAAACGCCTCCGTTTTTCTCATCGGTTCTGCTGTTCAGACCAGCATGCCTATTATAGCGGAAAACCGCGGCTTGCGCAATGATTCCGGCGGATTTTTGCGCGAAAAAGCGCGGCGCCGTTCAACGGACGCCGCGCAGGCAGGTCAGGGATCAGTTCCTGCGGTAGGCCGCGGGATCCGCGGGCTTGGGTGCATCGTCGGGAGCGCTGCCGGTTTCCGGGGTTCCGGACACGGGCATCACCGTCTCAGCGGCGGCCTTCACCTCCGCGAAGGTGTCCTCCCCGGCTGGGGCGGATTCCGCGGGTTTGAAGGCGGCTTCATACGGGAAGCTGTCCCCGGCGGGGCGCTTGTAGGGGTTTGCGGTGCCTGTCGAGGACGCCGCAGTCGGAGTCCTGGCCGTCGTCGTGCCGGGATAAGCCGACGCGGTGGGCGTCGTTCGGGCCGCGGCTGCCGCCCGGCTGGCTTTGGCCTTGCGCTCCGCCGCGCGCTTGGCGGCGCTGCGCTTGTTCTTGCTGTTCAGGTAGAACCAGCCGCCGACACCGCCGCCGGCAAGCAGGAGCACCAGCAGGATGATGATCAGCAGCCACGGAACGCTGCCCTTCTTGCTGTACCTGAAAGTCACGCTGTAGTTTCCGTTCTCATCCTGATCAGGCGCCTTCTCCCTGTGCTCGTTTTCAGCGAGCTCATAGCCCTCGATCTCCGGCGCGGAGATCCTGTCACCATAGATCGTTTCGGTCTTCGGGTATCCGCTCAGGACCTTTCCGTCTGTGTCCCTGCAGGTAACAAGCACCTGGCGTCCGGAAGACGCGGGCGTCTCCTCCACGGAGCCCTCCACGGAGCCTGTCTGGACCCCGGCTTCGCCCTGCTCTTCCCTGTTTTCCGGCAGGGTTTCGGGGCCGGGCAGGGGCTGCCACTCGGCATAGGTGCTCTCGTAGTTGGCGGCCGGGGTCACCCAGACCGTCTCCGGGTTGGTCAGCGGATCCGCGTTGTTCACATACGTCTGGCCGGAGCCGCCGCTGCCGGTGTTCTTGTCCTTGTTGTACCGGCTGCTGTTCAGGAATTCGCTGAGCTCCTGAACCGTCATCTGCTTGAAGTAGTTGCCGTGGATATACCCCTCCGCTCCGCCGATGGAGACGCGATACCAGGTGCTGGAACCGTCGCTCGTCGTGCCCATCACCAGGCCCAGGTCATACTGGTCCACCTGTTTGATGACCCTAGTGCCCGAGGTGCTCGCGCCGTCCCGGAGGTTGACCTTGTTCTGCGTGACATAGCCGTAGCTGGACAGGCCGCCGGGGTTGTACTCGGGATAGGTGGGGTTCTGGGGAACCGGTTCGGGCGTGACCAGCACGTCCGCGAGGTACTCGAATACCTCAGCCTCGCTCATCATCCGCAGATGGTCATAGCGGATGTAGCCCACGTCCTGGCCGTACATGGCGATGTGCCAGGGGTTGGGGTCACTGGTGTCGTAGACCTGCCCCACCACATAGACGACCTCGTTCTGCGGGAGCCAGTTAATGATGTTGCTGTACTCACCGGGCATCTGCCGGTAAGGCGCATACTCCACGGCGACCCGCGCATAGCCGGTCTGCTCCGCCGGCATCTGAGGCAGCGGGGTGATGACCGCGGGCACAGGAGTCGGGGTTGCCGTGCGGGCGTTGTACTCATTGATGAACTGCTGCGCAACCTCGTTGTTCACGGGCGTCAGCACATCCCAGCGGACATAGCCCTGCCGGCTGTCCAGCGCCTGCACCAGGCTCCACGCGCCGTCGTTGTACAGGACATTGACCAGCTCGTTGGCGTTGAGCGTGCCGGTGACATATTCGCCGCTGCCGGTCCCGCTGCGCAGGTCCGTGGCCGCCGCGGTTACGGCATAGCCGGTGTAGGTGTTTGCCGCAGGCTCGGGCGTGGGGGTCGCGTGAGAAGCGGCATACTCCTGTCGGGCGATCTCCGCTTCCTCCTCGCTGGCCGGACGCAGTGTCTCCGTGCGCAGGAAGCCCTGACGCCCGTCGAGCAGGCTCACATTGGCCCAGGTCCCGTTATTGCTGTTCACATGGACATACTCGCCCAGCGGGAGGATGCCGCCGACGATCGCCGCGGTATCGCTCTGGCTCTGCCGCAGATGGGTGGCCGTCGTCGTCGCGGCGTGGCCGGTGACCGGCACGGCGGTGGGTTCGGGGGTGATGACCACCACGGTGACGTCCGGGGTCGGCGTCGCGGGCGAAGGTTCAGGCGTAATGACCGGCACCGGGGTCGGCAGGGTGTCCTGGTAGTCGTCGGTCTCCGCTTGAGAGAGGACCGTCACCAGGTCAGAGCGGATATAGCCTTGTTTCCCGTTGTAAAGCACTTCCGTCCACGGTGTCTTTCCGTCCGTGCCGATCACCTGTCTGACTGCCCAGACCTGTGTCCCTTTGGCCACCGACGCGACCTGCTTGCCTTTCTCGTTTGCCGTCGCGCGGATATTGACGTTCCGGTTGTTGTTGGGGTTGCCCGCCACAGCCACGCGCTGGATCAGCTCGCCCAGCGGGATTTCCGCCGTGTCCTGCTCGGCCAGGCGCTTGAAGGTGTACACGATCACCGCCGGTTCGGGCGTGCCGTCAGCTTTGATCGTCACCGTCTGAAGCGTCACGCTGTCGGGGTCATAGCCCTTCGCGCGCAGCATGTCCGCCTCGGGATAGACGGTCACGGTGTTGTTGGCGCCAAAGCTGTAGGTCTGCGGCGGCAGGATGTCCACATTGGCGAGATTGCGGCAGTAGACCGTCACCGTGCCGTAGCGCAGGACAGGCTCGATGGTGAAGACGACCTCTTTCGGGTTGGCCTTGCCCTTTTTGTCCACGGAGACGTCCCTGGACGCGGGCTGCCTGCTCGCCAGCACATAGCCTTCTGGCGGTTCGGCCGCGACCGTCTGCTTGCTGCCGGAGGCGATGGTCACCATGCTCTCCGCGATGGTGGTCCCGTTGCTCAGGCGGTAGTAGACCGGCACCTCGGCGTTACCCGGCAGCACTGTGTAGACAAAGGTCACCAGGTTCTGGCTCGGGTTGCCCTGCGCGTCCACGGTCACGGTGACGGAACGGGGCTGGCCTTCAAGGGGCTCATAGCCCTCAAAGTCGCGGGCCGTGAAGGTAAAGCTGTTCCCGGCGTCGATGGAGACGGACTCCTGGGTGATGACCGTGCCGGCCTCGGTCTGATAGCGCACCGTCACATAGGCGTTGGTGATGCGCATGCGATAAGTGAAGGTCACGGATTCCACGGAGGGCTTGCCGGCGTCATCCACGGTGACCGTATAGCTGCTGTTCTCATCCGCCAGCTCATAGCCCTCGATCTCGGGGGCTTTGACGGTCTCGGAACCGCCGCGGGCGATTGTCCACGTCTCGGCAGGGCGGATCGGATTTCCGTTGCTATCGAGATAGCGCACCGTGATGTCCGCGCTGTCCGGCAGCTTCTGGTAGGTGAAGGTCACGGCG
>CAMKAE010000049.1 GCA_946410395.1 uncultured Clostridia bacterium | reverse complement strand
GGCCATCTGGTCGATGAAGGCGCCGGTGCCGCCGGCGCAGGTGCCGTTCATGCGCTGGTCCACGCCGCCCTGAAAGAAGATGACCTTGGCGTCCTCGCCGCCCAGCTCGATCACCGCGCAGGTGTCGGGCTTGAGGTGCCGGACGGTCTCGGCGGTGGCGTAGACCTCCTGGACAAAGGGCATGCCGGCCGCCTGCGCCAGGCCCATGCCCGCTGAGCCGGAGATGGCCACGGAAAAGGGCCGCTCGCCCGTGTGCGGCTTCAGCTCGCCCAGCATTTCCATCAGCGTCTCCCGGATCCGGGCCCGGTGGCGCTCATAACGGCTGCAGCGGAGCTCTCCGTCCTCCATCAGCGCCAGCTTGGCGGTGGTGGAGCCAATGTCGATGCCCAGCCTCAGGCCTGTGTTCTGCATGTGTGTCCTCCGTGTATCGCGATCGGATGTCCTTCGCATCCCAACCTATTATATGCAAAAACCGCGCAAAAGGCAAGGCGCGCGGGACGAAAGGAAAAGCGGCTCCCTTGCGGGAACCGCTCTTCTTTTGCCGATGAATCAGGCCTCAGCCTCAACAGCTTCATGGGTCTTGGGCAGCGCGCGCTGCACATTGCCGCTGCGCAGGCAGGCGGTGCAGACATTCATCCGTTTCACAGCCCCATTGACCACAACGCGAACGCTCTGCACATTGGGCGCCCAGGTTGTGTGGGTCTTGCGATTGGAATGGCTGACCAGGTTGCCGTTCAGCGTACCCTTGCCGCAGACTTGACAATAGTTTCCCATTGAAATCCACCTCCTGTTGGAGTCAAGGCACATCAAAGCGGGCCTATTGTATCATGCCGCGGCGAAAAAAGCAAGATGCGCGCGAGAATTATTTTCAGGCGGTCAGGCCCTTGAGGATCTGTGCGATGGCCGGATCCTTGCAGGCGGGGTAGAAGAGCTCGGCGAAGCGCTCGCCGGAGACCGTCTCCCGCACAAAGTCGGGATCCAGGTCCTTCAGGATGTCCGTCAGCGGGCGGTAGGTCAGGGCCTTCACGCCGTCGAGGATCTTCTTGTTGCGCTGCTCGGGCACGACCCGGTCCGCCGGGTAGCCGTTGCCGTGGCCGAACCCGAAGAGCTGCCGGAAGATCTGCTCCAGCTTCAGCTCGCCGCCCCAGCCGAAATCCTTGGCGAAGGGGATGGCCACGCAGTTGCCGTCGTTGATCTGGGCGAACATGTAGCCGTCGGAGGGATCCACCAGGTGGCCGCAGAGCACGCCGGGGAAGCTGTTGCAGGCCAGCATGGCGCCCTCGCCCGTGCCGCAGCCGGTCACCACATAGTCCGCGGCGCCGCTGACCAGCAGGATGGAGGCGAGCAGGCCGTTCTTGACGTAGGTCAGCTGACAGGCGTCCTCGGGGGTGTACATGCCATAGTTGTCCACGGTGTGGCCCATGGGCTCCACCACCTTTTTCAGGGTGGCTTCGATCAGACTGTTCTTGGCGGCCTGGCTGTTTTCGTTGATCAGTGCGATTCTCATGTGTTTCTCCTTTTCGCGTCGATGGGGATCAGTTTTTCGGGAGCTCCTGGAAGACCATCACATCCACGACGGACTGCTTGCTGCCGTAGACGAGCTTCTGGGTGCGGCTGCCGTGCTTGCGGCGGATCAGGGCGGAGGAAGGTCCGCCGTCGAGATTGTACGCCCACTCGGGGTGGAACTCGCCCAGCAGGAAATCCGTGCAGGTCAGCAGGGTCAGCCCGTGCTGGGAGGTGGCGGTCAGGATCACGTAGTTGTGGTCGTCCACCTTGGCGATGACGGTTCGGACGGCCATGCGGTTGGCGAAGGGCCAGCTGCGGTCGAGAATGCTCTCGCCGTCCCGGATCAGCGGACACTCCACGTAGAAGGACCAGGTCTGGGCGGGCTCGGCGGCCAGGACCTCCGCGTTGTCCGCGCCGACATACATGTGGAGGCCGTCCGCCTCGAGCGTCAGGCCGTAGTAGGGAATGCCCTCCAAGTTGCGCAGGACCTTGCCGTCGGTGACGGTGAGGCTGCCCAGGGGCGTGCAGTAGTAGTCCTCGCTCTCGCCGGGATATTCCTCCGGGATCCAGGGATAGGCCTTGCTGACATAGCCGGAGCCGTTGATCGCCAGCGCGGCTTTCGGGACCTTGGCCGCCAGGTCCTCTGCCTTGGCCAGCCGCTGATGCCAGGGCGAGGTGACCTTCCGGATCTGTTTGCCGGGCTCCGCCATCCAGACCCGGGTTACATAGACCTTGGTGGCGTCGATTTTGCCGATTTCAATGCTGTACACCAGCGAGTCGCTCTCGTAGACCGTTCCCTTGCCTGTGACCTCGTAGGTGTAGGGGACACCCGTCTCGGCCGAAGCCGCCGTTAGCAGCAGGCAGGCGAGCAGAAGGGGCAGGATCCGTCTGACCATGTGCATCAGCCTCCCTCCGGTGTTTCAGCCGGCGCCTCTTCGGACGCGGCCTCCGGGGTGCCTGCGTTCGGCTGCTCCGGATCTGCCGGCAGCTCGGGCGTCGCCGCCTGGTTGCGGTCGCTCCAGCGGCTCAGCAGCCAGCTGCGGATGGTGCGCAGGTCGTCAAAGGTGGGCTGGAGCACCTTGCCCCGCCAGACGGCGTAGACCACCGCGGCCACCACGGGGCCCGCCACCAGGCCGAAGATGCCGCCGGCGGTGTAGCCCGCGAACATGCCCACCAGGGACAGGAGCGGCGGCACGCCGATGGTGCGCGAGAGCAGCTTGGGCTCCGTCATGCGGCGGAAGAAGAACAGACAGGCATAGAGGATCGTGGGCTGCAGGGCGCCGGCGGGGTTCCCCAGCACCAGCGCGATGATGGCCCAGGGAATGTAGATCGTGCCGTTGCCCACGATCGGGATGAACTCCAGGATGAAGGCTGTGATGGCGATCAACGGAGCGTAAGGGTTTCCGACGGCGGTCCAGAAGCCGTACCCGGCCACCAGGGCGATGACGGCAAAGAAGAACTGCATCTGGACATAGCCGATGGCGCCCTTCATGGCGGAGCGGCTGATGTCCGCGGCGTTGCTGTTGTCCGCGTGCTTGCGGTGGTGCGGCAGGACGGAGGTGATGAGCCCGTAATCCTTGGCGACAAAGTACAGGCCGATGATCAGGAAGTTGGCGTAGATTAGCGCGTTGGGGATGCCGGCGATGGAGCCGACCGCGCTGCCCACAGCCGTGCCGGAGGCGCGCTTGATCAGATCCTGAGCCGATGCGGTGATGCCGTTGATCAGTTCCTTGATAAAGGTCTGTCCGTTCTCCGAAAGCGCGTCCGCCGAGTCGGCCAGGTTTTTCAGCGTGGTCTGCAGCTGCGTGACCGCGCCGGGCAGATTGTTGGCGATGAGGGTGCGGATCTGGCCGAAAATGTAGATCGCAAACCAGATCATGGCCGCGAGCATCAGCAGCACCAGGATCACCACGGGAATCATCACCGCCGGGGCGTGCCTGAGGCGCAGGTGCTTTTCCAGCCAGCGGGTCACGGGCTGGACCATCGACGCAAAGGGCAGGGCGATGATGAAGGGGGAGAGATAGTGCCAGGCCACAGGCGCCAGCAGGACCACCAGCACCGCGACAACCGCCGCGATGACCAGGCGGACCGACAGGCGTTCAATGGCCCTTCTCTGGGGTGAAATCATGCGAATATCCCCTTTCGCAATCCGGAATGCGTCAGTATCCCAGGTCCGGCCGGACCACCCGCAGCAGCGGGAGCCGGGCGGCGTGGCGGGAAAGGTTCTCCAGGAACAGGGCCACCACCCGATCCAGGGTGTAGGGCAGGGTGGTGTTGCCGGAAATGTGGGGCGTCACGATCAGACCGGGCACGGCCCACAGCGGGCTGTCCGCGGGCAGCGGTTCTGCGCGGAAGACGTCCAGGGCGGCGCCGCCCAGCCTTCCGGCGCGAAGGGCTTCGCAGAGGGCAGTCTCGTCCACCAGGTTGCCGCGCCCGACGTTCACCAGGAAGGCGCCCGCGCTCAGCAGGGCCAGGCGGCGGGCGTCCAGCAGGCCTACGGTCTCCGGCGTCCCCGGAACGGAACAGATCAGCAGGTCGGTCTCCGGCAGCACAGCGTCCAGCGCGGAGACGGGCAGCAGGCGGTCGTAGAGGCCGGGCTCCCGGCTTTGGCCGCTGCGGGAGAGCCCCGTGATCGACGCAGGCGAGAAGGCCCGGAGCCGTCGGGCGGCCTCGCAGCCGATGTCTCCGGCGCCCAGCAGCGTGATGCGCGCGCCGTGCAGGGAGCGGATGGGCAGGTCCCTTGTCCATTCCCGGCGCGCGACGATGTCCAGATAGTCGGCCCTGCGCCGCAGCATCTCCAGCGACACCATGACGATGTGTTCGGCGATGGTGACGCCGTAAGCGCCGGCGGAGTTGGTTAGGATGACGCCCGCTGGCAGGACGCCGGGGGTGCAGTAGGGCTCCGCGCCCGCGTTGGGGGAGGCGACCCACTTCAGTCCGGGCGCGGCGGCGGGCAGGGTGGCCGAAACGCCGAAGAACACCTCGGTGTCCGCCATCAGCGGGCGGGCGTCGTCCTCGTTTTCCGCAAAGCTGCAGGCGAAGCCCAGCGCGTCGGCCTGCGCGGCGATGCGGCTGCGGTGTTCCGCCTTCAGCGCGGGAAGGAGCACGGTCAGTCTCCCGGACATACGGACGCCTCCCTTCGGTGCTGTCAGTATTATAATGAAACAGGCGCCGGCGCGCAAGGGATGTGCCGCAAAAAGACAGGCGGCCGGCGCGAAATTTACGGTCATGAAGCAAAAAGAAAAACCGCCGCGGCGGACGGCAAGCCGTCCGGACGGTGCGGTCAGATGCCCAGGGTGCCGGTGCCCTCGTTTTTTCACCCGCTATGTAAAGCAGGCTGGTTCCCTGCCGCTGCTTCTCTGCCTTCCCCTGGCACCCGAAGGCGGGGGCATGACATCATCAGACTTGGACCCGGGTACCATTTTGTGAAGTGTGGGGAAAACCGAAAAGCTGCCGCACACCCCAGGGAGTCATCTGCTGCTTCTATTATATGCAGAACCGCTGCTGGTGTCAAGGGGAAATTTTACGCGGTCGCGGCAATCGCGCAGCAGGAATTTGCAGCAAGACCGTAGAAATGTCATAGTTGGTTTTTTATGCGGTCTTTGGCCTGCGGGGCAGGGACCCGGGAAAGAATCAGAACGGAGGAGACGGATCCGTGTTCAAGAACTTCAGGAACAACTATTATTTCGGCAAGGCCGGGCAGGGCGACCTGACGCCGGAGGATATGCCCACCACCCGAAGCCAGCTGTTTTCCGTCACGCTGCGCACGCGCCTGCCGCAGCTGATCCGGCTGAACGTGGTCTACGCCCTGATCTGGATCCCGACGCTGATCGTGCTCTGGCTGATGGGCTCCGTGCTGCTCAATGTGCTGGGCAAGTATTTCGGAGCCGCCGAAAGCGCAGAAGCGGCCGCCACGGTGAATCCCGCGAACTTCTGGCCGGAGATCTACGGCGCAGTGGACTTCGGGCTGCTGCTGCTCTTCCCGTGCATTGCCATCACCGGCCCCTTCACTGCCGGCGTCAGCTACGTCTGCCGCAACTGGTCCCGGGACGAGCATGCCTTTGTCTGGAGCGACTTCAAGGATGCTGTGAAGGAAAACTGGAAGCAGGCCCTGGGCGTGTCCGTGATCACAGGCCTGGTGCCCGTGGCGGTGTTCATCGGCGTGCGGACCTACCACAATTTTGCCATGACCAACTGGATCTTCATCATCCCTGAGGCCATCGTGGCGCTCTTCGGCGTCCTGTGGGCCCTCTCCGTGACCTATATGTATCCGCTGATGGTCTCCTATGAGCTGAGCTTCAAGAACCTGCTGCGCAACGCCTTCATGCTGGGGGTGGCGCGGCTGCCCATGAGCGTGGCGGTTCGTCTGCTGCACTGTGTGCCGCTGCTGATCTTCGCGGCCGTTCTCTGGTTCTCGGGCCTGAGCATGACCGTGCTGTCCTGGGGGCCGATGGTGCTGGTCCTCTGGTACGGGCTGCTGGGCCTCGCGCTGAGCCGCTTCGTCACCGCGTCCTACACCAACGCGGTGTTTGACCGCTTCATCAACAGCCGCATTGAGGGCGCTAAGGTGAACCGCGGCCTCTATCAGGAGGAAGACGTCGGGGAGCCGGAAGAGACACAGGAGCAGAAGGATGTACACTAATTTTGCCGAGGTATACGACGAGCTGATGGCCGGGGTGGATTACGACGCCTGGGCCGGCTTTTACCGGGACATCATGACCCGCTGGGGCATTCCCGGCGGACGGGTCGCCGAGTGCGCCTGTGGAACGGGCGGACTCACGATCCCGCTGCACCGGCTGGGATACGCCGTCACTGGCGTGGACATCAGCCAGGAGATGCTGTGGATCGCCGCCCAGAAGGCGCGCCAGGCCGGCATTTCCGCGATGTTTGTGCGCCAGGACATGCGGAAGCTGAAGCTGCACCGGCCCGTGGACGCGGTGCTGGCCACCTGCGACGGGGTCAACTATCTGACGGGGGAGCGCGACCTGAGCGAATTCCTGCGGTCGGCGTACAACACGCTGAATCCGGGCGGGGGGCTGTTCTTCGACGTGTCGACGCCCCGCAAGCTGGAGAAGACGCTGGGGAACCGCACCCTCTGCGAGGACACGCCGCATGTGACCTATATGTGGCAGAACCGCTGGCAGGCCCGGAGCCGCTGCGTGGACATGCACCTGTGCATCTTTGTGCGCGAGGACGACGGCCGCTACCGCCGCATGGACGAGGAGCAGCGCCAGCGGGCCTGGAGCATGGACGAGCTGGCCCAGGCGCTGCGCCTGGCGGGATTCACGGACACGGCCTTCTACGGCAACAGCCGCATGGCGCCCCCGAAAGCGGAGGAGGAGCGCTGGCATGTGGCGGCCCGCAAGCCCTTCGGACAGGAGGAGACGATCGGATGAACATCGAACGCCGGACAGGCGATGAAATCCTACACCTGAGCCTGATGAACGGCCAGGCGCGGGTGCTGCTGTGCGACACCACCTTGCTGACTCAGCGCTGCAGCGACCTGCACAACGCCAACGCGCTGTGCACCGCGGCTCTGGGGCGGCTGATGACGGGAACGCTGATGATGGGCGTCATGCTCAAGGGCGCCGGGGAATCGGTGTCCGTCACGCTCAAGGGCGGCGGGCCCATCGGCACCATGGTGGCGGTCGCGGACTGCGACAGCGTCCGCGCCTGCTGCGACAATCCCCGGGTGGAGCTGCCCCTGCGGGCGGACGGCAAGCTGGACGTCGGCGGCGCGGTGGGGCACGCCGGGCGCATCAGCGTGGTGAAGGACCTGGGCATGCGGGAGCCCTACATCGGCCAGTGCGAGCTGGTCAGCGGGGAGATCGCCATGGACTTCGCCAACTACTTTACGGTCTCCGAGCAGCAGCCCTCCCTGGTCGCCCTGGGGGTGCTGACCGGCGGAGAGCATGTGCTGCGGGCCGGCGGACTGCTGATCCAGCCCATGCCGGGCTGTGAGGAAGCCACCATCGAGCAGCTTGAGCTGCGAAGTCCGATGTTCGCCGACATCAGCCGGGAGCTGGCCGCCGCGCCCAAGGAGGAACTGGCCGAGGACTGGTTCCGCGGCCTGGACCCGGTGCTGCTGGACCGCACGCCGGTGAGCTACCGCTGCACCTGCTCCCGGGAGCGCATGGAGCGTGCGCTGATCTCCATGGGCCGGGCGGACCTGCAGGAGATCATCGACGACGGCAAGGGCGCGGAGCTCAGCTGCCACTTCTGCGGCAGCACCTACTTTTTCACCACCGACGAGCTGAAGGCGCTGATGGCCAGGGCCGAAAAGAAGGACGGGGAAAGCCATGTTTGAGATCATCGATTTCGACAGCCGGTTCGCGGACTACACCGCCCGCTGGGCGGAGGCGCACCGGAAGGAATACCGGAATTACGAGGCCATGGAGAACGACCTGCCGAAGGTATACATGACCTTTCTGAACACGCCGGCGGACTGGCTGGACGGCATCACGCCCGGGGCGTACTTCACCCAGTACGAGGACCCGAAGGACCTGGTGGATTGGCTCTGCGCCTACTGCAAGGCCGGCGTGCCGGTGCCGGAGCTGCTTCTGGAGCAGATCGAGGCCGTGGGCAAGCCCTGCGAGAAGCGCCTGGTGGCCCTGCTCAAGGACGAGGAGGCGGGCAACGAAGCCCGGATGACCGCCATCGGCCTGCTGCGCAACCTGGACAGCACCCTGCCCAAGATGCTCTACATCGGCTGGCAGCTGGACCGGGAGGCTGAGGATGAGCTGGCGGACAACGCGATCGACTCCCTGGCGCAGATGGGACGCAGCGCGGTGCAGCCCATGGTGGAGGCGCTGCCCAAGGCCAACGCGGCGGGGCAGGCAGCCCTGCTGGACGTGCTGGTGAACTATCCCGGCAGCGAGCAGGTGTATCGGGCGGCCATGAAGCTGTTCCAAGCGCACCCGGAGCAGCGGGCGCTCTTCGCGAGCTATCTGGGCAAGCTGGGGGACGAGCGCGCGCTGCCGGCGCTTAAGCAGGCCGCGGACGATCCGGCCACGGGCTATGTGGATTGGATTGAGCTGCGCGCGGCCATTGAGCGCCTGGGCGGCACGGCCGGGCCCCGGGACTTCAGCGACGACCCGGACTACGGCGTCCTCAAAGGGCTTTCCGAATGATCCGGTGAGAGGAGAAAACCATGCTCTGTCCCTTCTGCGGTTTTTACAGCAACAATGACGACGCGGTCTGTCCGGACTGCGGAAAGCTTTTGCCGCGGGGAGAAAACCGGGACACGGGCGTGATGGCGATCCGTCAGGGCAAAAAGGCCCGGGAGGAGGCGGCCTCTGACAAGCCGCCGATCTGGATGGAGCGGCAGGGGACCGGCCGGACCTACATCGACCCGGAGGTGCGTCCCGCCGCGGACGGCCAGGTGCCGGTCTACGCCAGCCCGGAGGTCTTCGAGGCCGACGGCACGCCGCTGAACAGCCGGCCCATCGAACGCCGGGAGGATTACGTCTACGGCGAGCAGAGCTTCGGGGAGCTGCAGGGCATGACCCACGCCCACCGGAACCGCCGCAGGGCCGCCATCGGCCGGCGGGGGATCAACTGGTCCCTGGCGCTGGTGATCATGGCGGGACTTGCGCTGGCCGGGGTGGTGGCGGGCCTGTTGTGGCTGCGCACGGACAGCGGCCAGCGCTTCATCGTCCGCCGGGACGGCTTCCTGTTCTGGGACGTGGAGGACGCCGACACCGAGGCGATCTGGTATGTGGCGCAGGAGCAGGCCCTGACCGGCGACTTTGACACCGCGATCCGCAACTATGAGACGGCCAGAAGGCTGAACGAGGAGAACGGGGAGACCGACATCAACGGCCTGATGAACCTGGCGGAGGCCTATGTGGCCGTGGGCCGCACGG
Source organism: uncultured Clostridia bacterium (assembly GCA_946410395.1). Classification (GTDB taxonomy): domain Bacteria; phylum Bacillota; class Clostridia; order Christensenellales; family Aristaeellaceae; genus RUG11272. The sequence goes on along the minus strand of CAMKAE010000049.1, from coordinate 2,508 downwards.
CGGAGGCGGAGGAGATTTACGTCCATCTGTACACCGACGTGGTGCCCAGCCGGATCGACCCGTACGTCAGCGAGATCCGCATCATGATTGCGGACGGCCGCGAGGCGGAGGCCGCGGAGCTGATGAAGACAGCCTACCAGAAGACGGGCGACATCTCCTTCAGCCGGGACCGGGCGTCCCTGCTGCCCTCCCTGCCCACGGCAGACCTCATCGCGGGCCTGTTCACCTACCGCATCACCCTGCACCTGACCTCCCTGGAGGACTATCCCATCTACTATGTGATCAACAACGCCGAGGCCGTCCTGCCCGAGGAGGGCGAGCGCTACGACGCGGAGAAGGGGCTGCGCCTGGACGAGGGGTCCTGGCAGATCCGGGCGGTGTGCGTCAACGGCGATCTGATCTCCGATGAGTGGAGCGGCATCTACCGCGTGGACCTCCCGCGGCCCTTCCAGCCCCGGGCCAACCTGGCGCCCAACACCTACAGCAAGACCCAGTACGTCAAGCTGTTCCCCAGCAAGCAGGAGACGGACCCCAACGTGGTCATCTACTACACCATCGACGGGTCCATCCCGGATTCGGACAGCCCCCTGTACGAGGAGGGCTCCTCCATCCGTCTGCCAAACGGCACCTCCACGCTGCACGCCGTGGCGGTGAACCGCAACGGCAAGCAGGGCAACATGCTGACCATCACCTACAAGATCGACAAGAAACCCTATCCGCCCATGGCTTACGTCTCCAACGACCCGAAGGACGTGGGCTCGGTGAAGCTGAATTCCACCACCTATGAGGCCTTTGTCCAGGAATTCGGCGAGGAGACGTCCCGCGAGGATGTGTCACTGGATTTCTTCAAGGACTGCCTCCGCTGCCACTACAGCTGGGGCTACGTCACCTACCAGCGCGTGGCGGGCACGCGCTACCTCATCGAGATCTCCTACAACACCTCCGCCATCAAGGCGCCGCGCGGCACCGCGGTGGGCATGAGCCTGAACGAGGTCGTGGGCAAGTTCCGCGACATGGGCCAGGTGGAGAGCGCCTCGGGCAACCGCGGGCTGTATTCCAACGAAGACGGCACGGGCAAGATCTACTACAATCAGGAGGACGGCACCCGCGTCATCCGCTACATCGCCTACACCGCGGACGGACACCGGTGGCGCCTGGACTACAACGTCAGCGCCGGCGGCACCGTCACCTCCATCTATCAGCTCTATGTGCCATGAGGCCGCTCACAATTTGTGGTAAGCGTTGACAAAGCCGCGCCTTTCCTGTATAATCACGCCGAAACAGCACCGGCGTCGGTGCTTGTTTGATGTTGTTATCGCATCCTGAAAGGAGAACCCCGATATGGCTGAAACCAGAAGAATCACCCGGGCGGGCCTCGAGAAGCTGCAGGCCGAGCTGGACCACCGGGTGGCGGTCGTCCGCAATGAGATCGCCAAGGAGATCGAGTTTGCCCGCTCCTACGGCGACCTGAGCGAGAACGCCGAGTACACCGAGGCCAAGAAGAAGCAGGCCGAGAACGAGACCAAGATCGCCGAGCTGGAGGATTATATCAAGGTAGCCGAGGTCATCGGCGACGACGAGATCAGCGACGACCGGGTGTCCGTGGGCACCACCGTCACGCTGCTGACCGTGTCCGAGACGAACGACGACTTCATGGCCACCAAGGGCGAGACCGTGCGCTACGCCATCGTCGGCGCGCAGGAGGCCGATCCGCTCCATGACCGCATCTCCGACGAGAGCGAAGTGGGCCGCAGCCTCATCGGCGCCGCCCTGGGCGACACCGTCACCATCCAGCTGGACGGCTACACGCTGATCTACAAGGTCAAAGAGATTGAGAAAGGCGACCAGCTGTAAGCTTTTCACAGACACAGGAAGAGAGTGAGACCGCCATGGCCGATTATCCCGTGACCCCCGGCACGCCGCCTCTGAGCGAACAGGAGATCATCCGCCGGCAGAAGCTGCAGGCGCTCCTGGACGCTGGACAGAATCCCTATACCATCACGCATTTTCCGGTGACTCACCGCTCCGCGGCCATCACCGCGGATTTTGACGCCCTGGAGGGGCAGGAGGTCACCGTGGCCGGGCGCATGATCAGCCGGCGCGTCATGGGCAAGGCGTCCTTTGCCCACCTGCTCGACGGGGAGGGCGAGGTGCAGATCTACGTCCGCCGCGACGACGTGGGGGAGGAGGCCTACGCCGCCTTCAAGCAGTGGGACATCGGCGACATCGTGGGCCTGACGGGCACGGTGTTCAAGACGAAGACCGGCGAGATCTCCGTGCATGCCCGGGAAATCACGCTGCTGACCAAGTCCCTGAAGGTGTTGCCGGAGAAGTTCCACGGCCTGGTGGACACGGATCTGCGCTACCGGCAGCGCTATGTGGACACGATCGTGAACCCCGAGGTGCGCGATCTGTTTGTCAAGCGCTCGAAGATCATCTCCGCCGTGCGGGAGTTCCTGGACAGCCGGGGCTTCCTGGAGGTGGACACGCCTGTGCTGCAGACGGTGG
>CAMKAE010000048.1 GCA_946410395.1 uncultured Clostridia bacterium | reverse complement strand
TGCCAGATGGCGGTGGCCAGGCTCCGCACCTCCTCCAGGGGCATGCTGACGATGTGATAGGCCAGCCGCTGGGCGCTCTTGGCGCCGATGCCCGGCAGGTGCGACAGCTCCGTCACCATCTTCCGGATGGGTTCGATCGTGCCCTCAGCCATGGATCAGAAGAGGCCTCCCATCCCGGGAGCCAGCTTGCCCATGGTGGACTCGCGGTCCTCCTCGCACTTGCGCAGGGCTTCGTTCACCGCGGCCTTCACCAGGTCCTCGAGCATCTCCACGTCGTCGGGATCCACCACGGTGGGGTTGATGGTGACGCTCATGACCTCTCGCTTGCCGGAGACCTTCACCTGCACCATGCCGCCGCCGCTGGCCGCCTCGTATTCCTGGCTCTCCAGCTTCTCCTGCATTTCCGTCATCTGCTGCTGCATCTTCTGCGCCTGCCGCATCAGCTGCTGCATGTTCTGTCCGCCGCCGAAGCCGCCGAAATTGGGTCTTGCCATGTTTCATTCCTCCGTTTTGCTTTGCAAAATCATGCCGTAAAAGACGAAAGGATCCGTCAGGTTGCGTCGGATGCCGCCGGGCTGCCGGAGCGGGTGACGGTCAGGCTGCCGGAGACGCTGTTGGCGCTGATCGCCGGTCCGTCCTCGGTGTTCTCCACGCCCTCGGTCTTTAGCTTGCCGGCGACCGAGCGCAGGCCGATCTTCGCCCGCATGATTGGCGCCTGCACCGACATGGCCCCGGAGACGGTGTTGATGTCCAGGGCTTCAAAGTCTTCGTCGAGGCCGGCCACGATCATCCCGCTGACGCTGGTGAGCTTGAGCTGCCGGAACATGCCCCGGTACAGGGACAGGTCGCCGGAGACCGTGCGCATGCTGCCCTTCTCCGCCGTAATCCCGCAGACGTCGAGCAGGCCCGACACCGTGTGGAGGGTGACGCTCATGCCGCTCAGACCGTTGACCCGCAGGGTTCCGGAAACGGTGGTGAGGCTGAAGTCCGTGCCGCTGAGCCCGTGCACCTGCATCAGGCCCGTCATGGTGGAGGCCTGCACGTCGCCGCGCCAGTCCCGCGGGATCCGCAGGGTCACCTGCATCCAGCGTTCCGTGGCGATGCGGGTGCTGAGCCCGTAGGCGGGCTGCGACACGCTCAGGCGGCCGTTTTCCACGCCGATCCGGAGATCATCCACGTCGTCCTGGCTGCCGGACACCAGCAGCTGCAGGTCCTTCACGTCGTCGGTCATCATCTCCAGCGTGGCCCAGGCCAGGCGGATGCCGAAGCCTGTCACCAGGCTGGGGTCATAGTGTTCGTTCCGGTTCATGACGTCGCCCCCTCGCTTCGGAACATTCTACCATGTTTGACCCGGGATGTAAAGGGGCGGCTCACGGGAGCGCTATGGCGCCGGTGACCACGTCCGTCAGCAGGGCCAGCACGACCGGGGCGCCCTTGCCGGCCAGGTTCTGGATGGGGAATTCGTTCACGTCGTGACGGCTCGGGGGCGTCTGGGCCTGGGTCACCGCCACGGCGTGGACGGCGCCGTCCAGGAGCAGCGCTGCGGCCAGGCAGGTGCCGTTGACGCCGTTCTTCTGGAAGGGGAAGGCCCGGACGCCTTTGCCGGCGCGGCCCTGGCGCTCAAAGCTCAGGGCGGGGACCCGCTTGCCGTTGCCCTTGTCGCTCAGCAGCAGCAGCTCATCGCCCTTTTTCAGCTGGCAGGCCAGCAGCAGGCTGTCCCCGGGTGCGAGCTGAACGGCTCGGACGCCGGCGGAGGTCCGGCCCTGGAGGGGCACGGTGTCGACGGCGATGCGGATGCTCATGCCCTGGCGGGAGAGCAGCAGGGCGTCGTCATCGGAGGGCAGGGGGAGCACGGCGGCCAGCCGGTCCTCGCCCTTGAGACCCATGACGGCAAAGCGTTTGGAGCGCACGTCCAGCTCCGCGGCCTTCATCCGCTTGGCCGCGCCTTGCGCGGTCACCAGCAGCAGATCCGGCTTTCCGGCCAGGGCGGCGGTGGCGCAGCAGTCCATCCAGACGGCTTCCTCGCCGGTTTCCAGCTTGGGCAGCAGGCCGGTCAGCAGCAGGCCCCGATCCCTGGGCTTGCACTCGCTCAGGGCGCCCACGCCGATGGGATAGCAGTTGCCCAGGTTTGTGAACACCAGCAGTGTCTCGTCGGTGCGGGTATTAAAGAGGAAGCGCGGGGCCTCTTTGGGGTCCTCCAGCGCCGTGGGCAGCGGGGTCTTGCGGTAGACCGCCGGCCAGATCCGCTTCAGCTGGCCCGCCCCGGTGAAGGCCACCACGGCCTCGTCGGGCACCGGCGCGGTGTCCGCCTTGTCGATCTGTACCTCCGCCACCTCCTCGATGGCTGTGCGGCGGGGATCGGCGAACTGCTCCTCGATCTCCTTCAGCTCTTTGGCGATGACCTGCATCAGCTTCTTCTCGCTGCCCAGGATGGCCTTCAGGGAGCGGATCAGCTTCTGCATCTCCTCGAATTCCTTGCGCAGGGCCAGGATCTCCAGGTTGGTCAGCCGCTGCAGGCGCATGTCCAGGATGGCCTGGGCCTGGACCTCGTCCAGGTCGAAGGCATCCATCAGGGCGACGCGGGCTTCCTTGGGGTTTTTGCTGGCGCGGATCAGGCGGATGACCTCGTCGAGGTTGTCCACGGCGATCATCAGGCCCTCAAGGATGTGGGCCCGGGCCTCGGCCTGCTTCAGGTCGAAGGTCGTGCGGCGGGTGATCACCTGCTTCTGGTGCGCGATGAAGTAGCCCAGCATGGCCTTGAGGCCCATCTGCACGGGCTTGCCGTCAGCGATGGCGACCATGTTGACGCCGAAGGTCACCTGCAGGTCGCTGTACTTGTAGAGGTAGGCCAGCACCTTGTCAGGGTCGGCGTCCCGCTTGAGCTCGATGACGGCGCGCAGGCCTTCCCGGTCGCTCTCGTCGCGGATGTCGTACACGCCGCTGAGGGCGGCCTTCTTCTCCTCGGTGAGCTTCTGGATCTTCTCGAGCATCGCGGCCTTGTTGACGGCGTAGGGAATCTCCGTCACCACCAGCAGCTTGCGTCCGGCGGCGCCGTCCTCCACGTGGACCTTTGCCCGCACCTGCAGCTTGCTGCGGCCGGTGAGGTAGCCTTGGCGGATTTCCTCGTTCTTGACCAGCACGCCGCCGGTGGGGAAATCCGGCCCCGGGATGATCTGCATCAGCTCGTCCAGGGTGATGTCCGGGTTCTCGATCTGGGCGACGGCGGCCCGAATGGCCTCGCCCAGGTTGTGCGGCGGGATGTTGGTGGCCAGGCCTACGGCGATGCCGCTGGCGCCGTTCACCAGCAGGTTGGGGAAGCGGGCCGGGAGCATGTCGGGCTCCTTGAGCGTGTCGTCGAAGTTCAGGCGGAAGGGCACGGTGTCCTTCTCGATGTCCCGGAGCATCTGCATGGCCAGGGGCGCCATCCGGGCTTCGGTGTAGCGCATGGCGGCCGCCGGGTCGCCGTCGATGGAGCCGAAGTTGCCGTGGCCGTCCACCATGGGGCCGCGCATGGAAAAATCCTGGGCCATGCGGACCAGCGCGTCATACACGGAGGAATCCCCGTGGGGGTGATATTTGCCCAGGCAGTCGCCCACGATGCGGGCGCACTTGCGGTGCGGCTTGTCCGGGGTGGTGCCCAGCTCCATCATGGTGTACAGGATCCGCCGCTGCACAGGCTTCAGGCCGTCCTCCACCCGGGGCAGCGCCCGCTCGAGGATGACGTGCTCGGCGTAGGGGATCATGGAGTTGTGCATCACGTCCTCCATGGAGGTGACGATGATGCGGGACGGATCATCCTTGGCGATGGGCTTATCGTTGGTCTTTTTCTTTGGCATATTGCTTCAAACCTTTGCTGTTGATTGATGCGTCATGCTGGACAGGCCGTTCCCCGCGTCCTCACTGTGCACGCTTCATCGGATTGACCTGCCCTTCCGGCAGCTCGAAATTGTCCTGCCGGTTGAAGTCGGCGAACTCGCTGATGTAGTCCCGGCGGGGCTCCACCTTGTCGCCCATGAGGATGGTCACGAGGCGGTCCGCCTGGGCGGCGTCGTCGATGGAGACCTGCATGAGCTTGCGCTGGGATGGATCCATGGTGGTCTCCCACAGCTGCTCGGGGTTCATCTCGCCCAGGCCCTTGTAGCGCTGGAGGGTGTAGCCCTTGCCCACCTTTTTCGTGACTCGCTCCAGCTCCTTGTCGTCGTAGCAGTAGATGACCTGGCTGCCCTTGGCCACCCGGTACAGGGGCGGCATGCCGATGTAGACGTGGCCGGCGGTGATCAGCTCCTTCATGTAGCGGAAGAAGAAGGTCAGCAGGATGGCGCGGATGTGGGCGCCGTCCTGGTCCGCGTCGGAGAGGATCACGACCTTGTGGTATTTCAGGCTGCTCAGGGTGAAGGTTTCGCCGATGGAGGTGCCCAGGGCGGTGATCAGGCTGCGGAACTCCTCGTTGGACAGCACCTGGTCGATGTTCTTTTTCTCGGCGTTCAGCGGCTTGCCGCGCAGGGGCAGAATGGCCTGGAAGCGGCTGTCCCGGCCCTGCTTGGCGCTGCCGCCTGCCGAGTCGCCCTCCACGATGAACAGCTCGTTGTCCTCGGGGTGATGTCCCCGGGCGGCGGCCAGCTTGCCCACCAGGGGCTGGGCTTCGAGGGCCTTGGAGGAGCGGATGGTGTCCCGGGCCTTGCGGGCAGCCTCCCGGGCTTGGGCGGCCTTCACGGCCTTGCCCACGATATGCTGGGCCAGCTCCTGGTTTTTCAGGTTGTCCAGCCAGTCGGCCAGCTTCTCCGCCACGATGGCCTCCACCGCGGGCCGCACCTCGCTGTTCCCCAGGCGGCCCTTCGTCTGGCCTTCGAACTGGGGGTTCTTGACCATGGTGGTCAGCACGCAGGTGAGCCCCTCCCGGAAGTCCTCGCCCGAGAGGTTGGCGTCCTTGTCCTTCAGCACGCCGACCTTGCGGGCATAGTCGTTGAAGGCCTTGGTGAAGGCGGTCTTGAAGCCGGTCTCGTGGGTGCCGCCCTCCGGGGTGGGAATGTTGTTGACATAGGAAAAGACGTTTTCCGCATAGTCAGCCGTGTACTGGATCGCCGCGCGGCAGATGGTGGTATCCCGCTGGCCCTCCAGGAAGATGACCTCGTCCCCGATCGGGGTGCGGCCCACGTTCAGGTATTTCACATAGTCGATGATGCCGCCCTCATAGCAGAAGGTCTGGGTGCGCTTGTCCGGCTCCTTGACCCGCTCGTCCACGAAGTTGATCATCAGGCCGCGGTTCAGATAGGCCAGCTCCTGCAGCCTGCGGGCGACCTGCTGGCTGTTCCAGCGGACGTCCTCGAAAATTCGGTCGTCCGGCAGGAAACGCACCAGGGTGCCCCTGCGGCGGGTGTTGCCCAGCTTCTGCAGGGGCCCGGCGGGCTTGCCAGCCTCGATCTTGCCGGTCTTGGGGTCCTCCTCGCTGGTGAAGCGCATCTGGTAGTGGCCCCAGTCGCGGTAGGAGTCCACGATCATCCAGCGGGACAGGGCGTTCACCACCGAGGCGCCGACCCCGTGCAGACCGCCGGAGTAGGCGTAGTTCTCGTTGTTGAACTTGCCGCCGGCGTGCAGGCGGGTGTAGATGACCTCCACGCCGGAGACGTGCAGGGTGGGGTGCTCGTCCACCGGCACGCCGCGGCCGTTGTCGAGCACGCTGGCGGAGCCGTCGGTGTGCAGGGTCACCGTCACCTCGTCCGCGAAGCCGTTGCTGGCCTCGTCGATCGCGTTGTCCACGATCTCCCACAGGCAGTGGTGCAGGCCACGGGAGGAGGTGGTGCCGATATACATGCCCGGGCGCATCCGCACGGCCTCGAGCCCCTCGAGCACCTGGATGTTCCCGGCGTCATAGTTTTGCGTCAAGTTGTGTCACTCCCCGGTTGTCGTTGCGGCCGGAAGGGCATCATGGGCCCATCAAACCACCATATATTGTACCATAAAACCCGCCCCGGCGCAAGGCGAACACCCTGCGGCGGGGCGGGAAGGACGGTTGGGACCGGTTATCTTGCGGGGAGGACGCGCTTGCGGCCCGGGCTGATGGCCCGCTGCGGGCAGACCAGCACGCACAGGTGGCAGCCGACGCAGCGCTTGCCGTCCAGCTTCGGGCGGCGGTTTCGGTCCAGGCGGATGGCCTGGTGGCCGCCGTCGGCGCAGGAGATCATGCACCGGCCGCAGCCGACGCAGCGCTCCGGGTTGAACTGCGGGAAGACCACGGTGTCGCGCTCCAGGGTGTCGGTGGTGCTGTGGAGGGAGTCCAGCCCCAGGCCGATGGCTTCCCGCACGTTGCCGAAGCCCTTTTCCTTCAGATACAGCAGCAGGCCCTGCTTCAGGTCGTCGATGATCCGGTAGCCGTACTGCATCACGGCGGTGGTGACCTGGATGGTGCTGCCGCCGAGCAGCAGGAACTCCAGCGCGTCCTGCCAGGTCTCCACCCCGCCCATGGCGGAGAGGTGCAGCCCCTTCAGGGCAGGGTCCTGGGCCAGCTCCGCGATAAAGCGCAGGGCGATGGGCTTGACGGCGTTGCCGCTGTAGCCGCCCACGGCGGACTGCCCCCGGACCGCGGGCCCGGAGACATAGGTGTGGATGTTCAGGCCGACGACGGACTTGATGGTGTTGATGGCCGCGATGCCGTCCGCCCCGCCCCGCAGGGCTGCCTCCGCCGCCGGGACCATCGAGGCCACGTTGGGGGTCAGCTTGGCCAGCACGGGAATGGTGCAGGCGCGCTTGGCGGCGGCGGTAAAGCGCTCCACCAGCTCCGGCACCTGGCCGATGTCCGAGCCGAGACCGCCCTCGGCCATGTTGGGGCAGGAGAAGTTCAGCTCCACCGCGTCCGCGCCGTTGTCCTGGCACAGCCGGGCCAGCTCGCCCCATTCCGCCTCGTTCTGGCCCATGATCGAGGCCAGGATGAATTTGGTGGGATAGTTTTTCTTCAGCTCCCGGAAAATCGCCATGTTCTCCGCCACGGTGTGGTCGGAGAGCTGCTCGATGTTCTTGAAGCCGATGATGCTGCCGCCGTCGCCGGTGAGGGCGGAGAAGCGCGGGGAGGCCTCGTGGATGTCCAGGGAGCAGACGGTCTTGAAGCAGATGCCCGCCCAGCCGGCCTCGAAGGCCCGGGCGCACATGTCATAGGTGCTGGCCACCACCGAGGAGGACAGCAGGAAGGGATTCTCCAGCGGAATGCCGCACAGGTCGCAGGCCAGCAGGCTTTCATCCGCGGGCGGCGCGGTCTCCGTCTGCGGCTTCACCTGATAATAAAGGCGGTTGACCAGCTCGCGGATGGGCACCTCGGTGGGCCGCACGCAGGCCCGCTCGCAGGGCGCGCCGCAGATCAGGCAGGGGTTTTCCGCCGGCAGGCGGGACACGGCCCCCTGCTCATTGCGGAACCAGACGCTGCGCAGCAGGTCCGACGGGGCCAGCTTCGGGCAGGCGCTGTCGCAGGGTGCGTCGGCGCACAGGGCGCAACGGATCATGGCGGAACGGCTGATCAGGGGCTCGGTCTGGATCATGGCAAGGCCTCCTTTTTATCCGGATAAACGATTTCTTGCTTTTTCCAACATTCGCCGCCGCCTGTGCGCTTTCCTGCTTCCACGCATGAAAAAGAGCTGCTGGTGACGGCAGCTCTTCCTGTGAAAACATGGAGTGTTTTCATTCATGGTGTCAAATAGTACTGCATACTATGATGTGTGCTGTAATGGGTGATTTAAGATGATTTACATAGTAACGATTCAGTCCTGCCAAGGAACCTCTCCACCGCAAGCGGTCCCCCTCCCCTTTCAGGGGAGGCTTTGAGTAACTTTAAACCCTTGTCTCCCCTGAAAGGGGAGATGTCGCTGCAGCGACAGAGGGGTTTCAGCCAGAGCGAATCGTACGACTGAATAGATACTTTACATACAGTAAGTTGACTGCTATTTTTGACATCCGATGAAAAAATAACGCATAGGTTGCTGGACGCTTACTGATATGATATACTTGCCTTGAATCAACAAATCGGGATTTGAGGAGGAACAGCTCATGAAGAAAACAATTGCAATGGTACTCGTGACCGTCCTGATGCTCGCCGCGTTCCCAGTTTGCGAGGGGGAAAACCTTCAGATCCTCAGAGGACCTGTCATCGGCATCGCATGGCGTTCTGATACTGATTCTGAGTTTTTCACGAATATTTGCCGTGCGATCGAATCAGCAGGCGGAGAATGGGTGCTGCTGAGCCAGGTCCAGTCTGCGGATCTGGAGTATGACGGCGAAGGGCACCTGACACAGGGTGTCACGGCGCTGGGTTCATTGAACGAGGCATCGGCAAAATACGTTCGTGTGAACACCTGGCATGATTCCAATGCTGCGGAGGCTGTCGGGAATGTCGGCATTGTATTGTTCACCGGAGGCGAGGATATCAGCCCATCGCTGTATTTCAGCCCCAAACCGTGGCATGGTATTGTGGAAGAAATCGACTTCTGTGCAGAACGGGATGTTTCCGATTATCTGACTATGACCTATTGCCTTGATCACGATATTCCTGTCATGGGCTTCTGCCGCGGCATGCAGATGCTTTCTGTCGTATCCGGCGCGGAAACCATTCAGGATGTTCCGGCTTACTTTTCCGAGCTCGGGGTACCCTATGGCTACGAACATCGCAACCAGAAGGCAGCGCCGGAATCCTATCGGGATTATGCGCCGCATGACGTGCAAATCGCATCCGATTCATTTCTTTACGAAATGGCAGGAAGCAATGTTCTCACCGGCTGCCCGTCCTGGCACCATCAGGCGATCAGGAATGTGGACAACACGCGGCTGGTGATCACCGGGATCACTGAAACCAACGGTGTTCAGATGATTGAGGCGGTTGAAAGAACAGATAAGACATTTGCCGTCGGCCTCCAGTTTCATCCCGAGGCGGCGCTGGTCAAGCATCTGGAGAACGCTGATAACCGGAATGATTTCATGGACTATGACACAGCACTGTCGATCTTCCAATGGATCGTAGAGGAAAGATATCTTGAACAGGATGCAGCGGACGCCGCGTGAGTTTCACGCCAACTGACGCATTCCAGTTTGCCAAAAGAAGGGCGCACTTACTCACCCTCTTACAGATGGTGAAAAGTGCGCTTTTCATTGTTCCTCGAACAAGATGAAGATTTACCCTTGACAGCATGACTCTTATTGATGGCTATTACTGTGAAAACACGGAGTATTTTCATTCATGGCGGTTCAATCTTACCTTGTACTGCTTCGGAGGATAAAGGGAGTGATCACGCGTTCTTCAGCAGGCCCACGCAGGCGGCGTAGAGCAGGCCGCAGCCCGCGATCACCATGCCGGTGGACAGGATGTTCAGACCGCCCAGCAGGATCACGACGCCCAGCACCACACCGCCGATGCAGACCACCGCGATGACCTTGTCCTGCAGCAGCTGGTGGTTGACCATCAGATTCTGCACACAGGACCAGATCAGGATGACGGCCGCCGCGATGTTGATCAGCCGGGAGAACGTGTTCGGATGGCTCAGGGCCCAGATGCCGAAGAAGACCATCAGCAGCGCGCCGATGAACTGACCGATCACGTTGGCCGACCGGTCGCTGCGCATGGTCCACCAGCCCAGCAGGCCGATGGCGCCGATCACGATCAGGCCCACGCCGGCGATGACGGGGATGACGTTGGCGGCGACGCGGTGGAAGATGATCATCAGCAGGCCAAGCACGGCCAGCAGGATCCAGTACACTTTATCGTTGTTCATTTTCAGGCTGTTCATGATGAAAGACACCTCTTTGTTTCCGTTTTTATTCGGTGTATCAAACACCGGTTCTATCATTCCACACAGGCGGGTGGTTTCCTGCAGAGGCGGGAGAAAGTTTTTTCAAAATGCACATTTGTGGGATTAATGCGTCAGAAATACAGATAAAATGCAATTTTCCCCTTGCCGCCCTGCACAATCTGAGATAGAATACCCTCCGTAATCTGCCCGGGAACGATCCCGGGACGCGCAAAGGAGCGAAAACCATGAGTGATTATGCAAAACGGGTACTGGACGGACTGAAGCAGCGCAACGCCCACGAGCCGGAGTTTATTCAGGCGGCCACCGAGATCCTGAACACCCTGCAGCCGGTGATCGACAAGCATCCGGAGTATGAGAAGGCGGGCTTGCTGGAGCGCTATGTGGAGCCGGAGCGCGTGGTGATGTTCCGGGTGCCGTGGGTGGATGATCAGGGCCAGGTGCAGGTCAACCGCGGCTACCGCGTGCAGTATAACAGCGCCATCGGCCCCTACAAGGGCGGCCTGCGCCTGCATCCCAGCGTGAACCTGTCCATCATCAAGTTCCTGGGCTTTGAGCAGATCCTGAAGAACAGCCTGACCGGCCTGCCCATCGGCGGCGGCAAGGGCGGCTCCGACTTCGATCCCAAGGGCAAGAGCGACAACGAGGTCATGCGCTTCTGCCAGAGCTTCATGACGGAGCTCTACCGCCACATCGGCGCGGACGTGGACGTGCCCGCCGGCGACATCGGCGTGGGCGGCCGGGAGATCGGCTACCTCTACGGCCAGTACAAGCGCATCACCGGCCTGTACGAGGGCGTGCTGACCGGCAAGGGCCTGACCTACGGCGGCTCCCTGGCCCGCAAACAGGCCACCGGCTACGGCCTGTGCTACTTTGTCGACGCGATGCTCAAGGCGAACGGCAAGTCCTTCCAGGGCAAGACCGTGGTCGTCTCCGGCAGCGGCAACGTGGCCATCTACGCCAATGAGAAGGCCACCGAGCTGGGTGCGAAGGTTGTCGCCATGTCCGACTCCAACGGCTATATCTACGACCCCGCCGGCATCAACCTGGCCGTGGTCAAGCAGTTGAAGGAAGTGGAGCGCAAGCGCATCAAGGAATATGTGAAGTGCGTGCCCACCGCCACCTACACCGAGGGCTGCAAGGGCATCTGGACCGTCAAGTGCGACATCGCCCTGCCCTGCGCCACCCAGAACGAGATCGACGAGGAGAGCGCGAAGGCCCTGGTCGCGAACGGCGTCATGGCCGTGGGCGAGGGCGCGAACATGCCCTCCACCCTCGAGGCCACCAAGGTCTTCCAGGAAGCGGGCGTCCTCTTCGCTCCCGCCAAGGCTGCCAACGCCGGCGGCGTGGCCACCTCCGCCCTGGAGATGAGCCAGAACAGCCAGCGCCTCTCCTGGACCTTCGAGGAGGTCGACGCCAAGCTGAAGGGCATCATGGAGAACATCTTCGCCAAGGTGGACGAGGCCGCGAAGGAATACGCCACCGCGGGCGACTACGTCTCCGGCGCCAACATCGCGGGCTTCCTCAAGGTGGCCGAGGCCATGATGGCTCAGGGTGCGGTGTAAGATAATCAGATTCTGTTTTCAGGCAGTCCGTCTTGTGCGGGCTGCCTGTTCATGTATTACGCCCGGAGGCGCGGCTGCTCACTGATAACTGTGCTGCACTGTCGCAGAAGGGGCGCAGCAAGCGGCGCCCCTACAAAAGACCCGGCGCACGGAGATACGGTGTTGTAGCAGATGCAGCAGGGCTGCGGGGGGTGCAGGGGCGCAGCAAGCGGCGCCCCTACAAAAAAGACCCGGCGCACGGAGACAACCGGAAAACGCCGGATTCCCCTGCATGGCCCGGCTGCTGCCATAAAACGTGTCACCGGAACTGTAGGGGCGCCGCTTGCTGCGCCCCGTCTCCCTTTGCTGCGCCCCCGTCCCCCTTGCTGCGCCCCCGTCCCCCCTTGCTGCGCCCCTGCACGCCCTGCCTCTGCAAAGCGACAAATCAATATGACAGAAAGTGGTGCCAGAATGTTTGTGACTGGATTCAATCGACGCAAAGCAAGAAAGTCGAACAGGCTTTCCGATTTTGATTACTCGAAGGAAGGCTACTATTTTGTCACGATCTGTTCATATCAGCGA
>CAMKAE010000047.1 GCA_946410395.1 uncultured Clostridia bacterium | reverse complement strand
TGCGGCAGCTGCGCGGCCAGCTGCCCGGCAAAGGAGAAGGCCCTGACCATGACCCCCGTGGCAGAGGCGCCCGACACAGCCGCCGCCTGGGCCTACACGCTCGCACTCCCCGAGAAGCCGGATCTCTTTGATCCCTACACGGTGAAAGGCAGCCAGTTCCGCCGTCCGCTGCTTGAGTTCTCGGCAGCCTGCGCCGGCTGCGGCGAAACGCCCTACGCCAAGCTGCTGACTCAGCTCTTCGGCGACCGGATCTACTGGGCCAACGCCACCGGCTGCTCCCAGGCCTGGGGCGCGGCCATGCCCGGCATCCCCTACACCGTGAATCAGCGCGGCCGGGGTCCCGCCTGGTCCAATTCCCTGTTTGAGAACAACGCGGAGTTCAGCCTGGGCATGGTGCTCTCGGTGCGACAGCAGCGCGAAGCGCAGCGGGCGAAGCTCGAGGCCCTCCGCGCGGACTGCGGCGACGCCGCGCTCTGCGCCGCCATCGACGCCTGGCTGGCCGCCTATGACGATTTTGAGGCCTCCCCCGCGGTCACGGAGGCGCTGATCGCCGCGCTGTCCCGGTCCGCGGATCCGCAGGCGGCGGACATCCTCCGCAGGCGCGATCAGCTCTGCAAAAAAACCTTCTGGATGTACGGCGGCGACGGCTGGGCCTACGACATCGGCTTCGGCGGCCTGGACCACGTGCTGGCCAGCGGCGAGGACGTGAACGTGCTGATCGTGGACACCGAGGTTTACTCCAACACCGGCGGCCAGTCCTCCAAGGCTACCCAGATCGGCGCGGTGGCGCAGTTCGCCTCCGCCGGCAAGAAGCGGCCGAAAAAGGACCTGGGCGGGATGCTGATGACCTACGGCAACGTCTATGTGGCGCAGGTGGCCATGGGCGCGGACAACGCGCAGCTGGTGAAGGCCGTTCAAGAAGCCCAGGCCTTCCCCGGTCCCAGCGTCATCATCGCCTACGCGCCCTGCTCCGCCCACGGCCTGCGCTGCGGCATGGACAAGGTTCAGGACGAGATGAAGCGCGCCGTGGACGCCGGCTACTGGTACCTCTACCGCTACAATCCCGGGGACGCCCATCCCTTCCACCTGGACAGCAAGGCGCCCACCATGCCCTATGAGGACTTCCTCGACGGCGAAGTGCGCTTCGCCTCCCTGCGGCGGACCTTCCCGGAGAACGCGCAGACGCTCTTTGCTGAAGGCGCGCGGCTTGCACAGGAGCGGTATGCGAAACTGAAAGACATGGACTGATCCTTTGACTGCCGGGGCAATCTGCGCTGATTTGCACACAGATTGTCCCGTTTTTGCGTGCCTTTTCGCTGCATGAAGACCAAATAAAGAATCGGATGGCAAAACCTGCTGCGCAACATTCGTCCAAAAGGAGGCTGCAAAGACAAAGGTTGAGCAGCAAAAACGCAATTTTGCGCAGCAATGACCAATTCTTACATTCATTTGACCGGAAAATGTATGTATAATATGAATCAGCGAGCAGACGGCATGACTGCTCAAAAAACGATAAGGAGGCACAAACATGAGGAAGTTTCTGGCTGCACTGTTGACCCTGTGCCTGGTGGCCTCTCTGACGGCTGCGCTGGCCGAGGAGCCCATCACCCTGACTGTTTTCCGCGGAGATCCCGGCGAACAGCCCACGGCGGACAACAAGATCTACAAGCTGATTGAGGACAAGTTTGGCATCAAGTTCAACATCAGCTTCCTCACCGGCGATCTGGACGAGACCCTGGGCCTCAAGATCATCGGCAAGGACTATCCGGACCTGTTTGACGGCGGCAACAGCGCTGACCTGATCATCAGCGGCGGTGCCCTGATCAACCTCCTGGACTACATCAACCCCACCGATACTCCCCGTCTGTGGGCGCACATCGAGCCCCAGAAGGCCCGCCTGATCGAAAAGGATGCCGAGGGCAATGACGTCCTCTACATCATCCCGAACTACGGCCTGGCCGACGGCGATCAGATCGCCCTGTCCGTGGGCGGCCCCGCCTTCTTCATCCAGAAGCAGGTTCTGGCCTGGGACAACTATCCGGAGATCAAGACCATTGACGAGTACTTCGATCTGCTGGAGCGCTTCCTGGCCGCCAACCCCGCCGACGAGAACGGCGTCCCCTACATCGGCTTCGACATCCTGTGCGAAGACTGGCGTCACTTCTGCCTGATCAACCCCGTGCAGCACCTGATGGGCCGCCCGAACGACGGCGAGGTGTACGTCTGCGTGACCGATCAGAACTACGAAGTGACCGGCAACGATCCCTCCGAGCCCTTCAAGACCGAGACCTTCATCGACAAGCCCTACGCCAAGGCCTACTACAAGAAGCTCAACGAAATGTACAATGCCGGTCTCATCGACCGCAGCACCTTCACCATGAGCTATGACCAGTATATCGCCGCCATTTCCAACGGCACCGTGCTGGGCATGTTCGACCAGGCCTGGGACTTCGGCACCGCCACCTCCGCGCTGCAGGATGCCAAGAAGTATGACCGGACCTATGTTGCCCTGGGCCTCGTGTATGATCCCGAGGACGTGGGCGGCGTCGAGATCGAGGAGCACTATCTGAACGGCTCTCTGCCGAACGTCCGCCGCGGCTTCGGCATCTCCGTGAACTGCCCCGATCCCAAGCGCGTTGTGGATATGTGGGAAGAGCTCCTGTCCGACGAGTGGCAGATCATCCTGAACTGGGGCATTGAGGGCGAAGACTATTACGTCGAGGACGGCCGCCTGAACATGACCGAAGAGCAGTATGCCCACACCCAGGACGCCACCTGGAAGCTCGCCAACAAGGCCGACGCCATCTTCCAGTCCAGCCCCAAGAAGCAGGGTTGGATCATGAACGACATCACCCTGCCCAGCGGCACCGTGATCAAGGCCGGCAACTGCTGGGAGCCCGGCAACCAGGACGAGATCGTCTTCGGCCTGATGAACGACTATGACCAGGACTTCCTGGCCGCTTACGGCTACTCCAAGTTCGCCGACTTCGTGAACCCGCCCATCGAGCTGGCTCCCTACGGCGAGGCCTGGCAGATCAACTACACGCCCGTGGAAGCCGAGCATGACAACTTCCTGAAGGTTCAGGATATCCGCCTGCCCGAGCTGATCATGTGCGCGCCCGAAGAGTTCGACGCCAAGTGGGACGCCTTCGTGGCTGAGATCAAGCCCTACGCTGACGCGTTCGCCGACTACATGCAAGGCGCTGTCATCGAGGAAGCCAACAAGGTTCTCCAGAACGCCGACTGATCCTGAAACAGACCCACAGGCCAGAGGGGAGAGTTTCTTCTCTCCCCTCTGGTTTTTCAGAAAGGGGCAATGGACATGACCAGTATCGTCAATGATCGCGGAACAGATATGCTGCTGAAACGGAAGAGAGGCTTTTTCAGTCGCCTGGGCAGTCAATGGCAGCTGGTGCTGATGTCCGTGCCGATGCTGCTGTATGTTTTCCTGTTCAATTATGCGCCGCTCTACGGCTGGATCAATGCTTTCCGGGACATCAGCAATCAGGCCAAAACCGCCATGCCTTACCTGAACGGTGAAAATGCGGCGTGGAGCAGCCCTTGGTACACGAATTTCCAGAACCTGTTCGGACTGAATCCGGACCCCGCCAAGAACAGTCTGGTCAGCTTTATGGCCACGATCCGCAACACGCTGGCCATGAGCCTGATCAACCTTGTGTTCAGCACCGTGTCCGCGATTGTGCTGGCCGTGCTGCTCAACGAGGTCCGCAGGAAGTCCTTCAAGCGCACCGTCCAGACCGTGACCTACCTCCCGCACTTCCTGAGCATGGTCATCGTGGTCGGCATCGCGCAGATCATCTTTGCCAACACCGGCGTCGTCACAAACCTGCTTCACGGCCTGGGGCTGACCGGCAAGGAAGTCGCCTGGCTGGGCGAGAAAAAGTATTTCTGGTGGATCGTAGGCATCGTGAACGTCTGGAAGGAAGTCGGATGGGGCACCATCATCTACATCTCCGCCATGACCGGCATCGACCCCAGCCTCTATGAAGCCGCCGCCATCGACGGAGCCGGCAGATTCCAGCGGATCCTCCACGTCACCCTGCCGGGCATCAAGTCGACCTTTGTGATCCTGCTGATCATGAACATCGGCCACCTGCTTGACACCGGCTTTGAAATCCAGTATCTTTTGGGCAACAGCCTCATTGACGAGGTGCGTTACACCATCGACCTCTACGTGTTCCAGTACGGCACACAGAACCTTGAAATCGGCCTCGGCACCGCTGCCGGCATCTTCAAGAGCATTGTCGCGATTGTGCTGCTCACCGGCGCAAACTTCATCTCAAGACGACTCGGCGAAGACTCGCTGATTTGATGAAGGAGGCGAAAAAGATGAGCAAGAAACAAAAGCTTGATTCTCTCCCCTACATCCATAAGGATGAGCGTGGCCTCCGGGACATCCCGGACACCCTTCGCCGCCATGCCAGAATGAGCAAAACCCAGGTTCGCCTTTCGCTCTTCCTCGCAGGGCTGCTGATCGTGCTCATTGCTGCCGTGATGCTCCTGGCCCAGAACAAGGCAAACAGCATCCTCGCGGCAAACGATGACGCCACCGTGCTGAAGGAAGCCGCCGGCGCCGAGTATATTGATATTATCAACAACGGCACAAGCCTGGTCCTGCGCGAAGGACCCGGCGGAGAGGCAAAACGCCTGGACGACGGCCGCCGCGTCATCATCATGCGCAGGTCCGGCCTGGACAAGGAAGACTATTGGTTTGCGGTTTTCAGCCAGGACCAGGCTGACGAATGCAAAAAAATCTTCGTGTCCAAGAAGATCAACTCCAACCTGATTCCCCTGGAGTCCGAGGGCGATGAAACGCTCTGGGTCTTCAAGGCAAAGCAAAACGACGTCGACGGAGCCATCCTGGACAAGCTCGCAGCCGCCGGCATCGATACCGCGTTTGTCCGCCTCAACGATATCAGCGGAAACGCGCAGGGCGATGATGCGGCGGACGACGCGCCGGACACGGAAGGCATCCTCGGTTCCGCGAAGGAAGCTTCCCTGCTCGACGATCTGCTGGGCCGAATCCTGTTCATCCAGTACACCTTCAACGACGGCAACGCCAACGTTGAGCTGATTTCGGGCACGGATGCGGACCAGGCACAGATCAACCGGGGCATCAGCCTGCTGAAACTCATCTCCGTCCTGATCGTCGTACTGCTGATCGTCGCGGCCGGTCTGCTGGTCTACACGCTGAAGAACAGCCGTTTCCTGCAGAAGGATCCCCGGCAGCAGCGGATCACGCGCATCGCAATCCTCTCTGCCGCTGCGGTGCTGACGGCGGCGCTCGTGATCGTCTCGGTCCAAACCACGGCGCAGACCGACAGTCTGAACACCATCAGCAGCCGCTTCTACGCCACCCAAGTTGAAGCCGAAGACGAACGGCAAGCAGCCGGGGATCAGGCGGACAGCGAGAACATTGTTTTCCACTTCGTGACCAGCCAGATCCTGAACCCCGAGATGCCGCTGTATCTGGACGGTGAAACGCTGTTGCTGGACAAGAAAGGAAACCCGCAGCAGTTCACGATCAAGGACGAGGAAACCGGCAAGAACAAACGCGTCTATGCGTATACAGACGGTGAGACGCCGCTTCTCAACAGCGAAGGCGTTCAGCGGACCACGCCCGCGAAGGACGAAAAGGGCAATAGGATCGACCCGACGGAAATCATCACCAACCGGCGCGCCACGGCCACCCTTACCTCCCGCAACACCGGCGTCTGGCGCATCATCGCCAGGGCTGCCCTGGTCCTGCTGATCGCGGTGATCTTTGCCCTGCTGTTCTACTTCCGCTATGAGCGCGACATCGGCTTCCCGCTGTTCAACACCGCCATCCTGATCGTGCTGATGATCGTCACACTCTACCCCGTGCTGAACACCGTGGCCTACTCCTTCTCCAGCGGCAACGCCGCAAGCCGCGGCAACATCGGCCTGGTGCCGCAGGAATTCACCTTCAAGAGCTATCAGCACATCCTGGATGAAAAGATGTTCAACGCCGCCTTCATCTCCGTGGCCAAGACCGTCATCACCACGATCCTGAACCTGTTCTGGACCGGCATGCTCGCCTACACGCTGACCCGCAAGGAGTACGTGCTCGGCCGGTTCATCACGGTCATGATGGTGCTGACCATGTATGTGAACGCGGGCATGATCCCGAACTTCCTGCTGATCTACAAATACCTCGGCCTGAAGAATACGTTCTGGGTCTACATCATCCCGACGATGTTCTCCTGCTTCAACATGATCGTGATCCGGACGTACATCGCCGCCCTGCCGGGCGAGCTGGTGGAATCCGCCCGCATCGACGGCGCCGGAGACTTCCGCATCTACTGGCAGATCATCTTCCCGCTCTGCGCGCCGGTGCTGGCAACGGTCGCCCTGTTTGTCGCCGTCGGCAGCTGGAACTCCTGGTTCGACACCAAGCTGTACGCGGATACGGACGGCCTGCGCACCCTGCAGTTTGTGCTGATGCAGAAGGTCAGCTCCGCCGGCCAGTCGGTCAACCTCGCGAATACAAGTTCCGCCGCAGCCGCGGACCTTGCCAAGACAACGCTGAACACCCGCACCGTGCAGTGCGCCACCACCGTGGTCACCGCTCTGCCGATCCTGCTGGTCTACCCCTTCCTCCAGCGCTACTTCGTCACCGGCATGGCCCTGGGCAGCGTGAAGGGCTGACCGGTATTCGCACCCTCGTAACCTGACCACCGAGCCAAGGAGGTGAAGGGTATGCCCTCTCAGAAAAGATCCACCGGGCAAACCGATCGCAAACGCTTTCCGGACGGCTTCCGCGTGCTGCAGGGGCGGCAGGAATTCATCACGTACCTGGAGCACTCCTCCATCCGCGTATGGCCCTCCGAACGGGCCGGCCGCTTCGATATGCACGTGCACTCCGCCGTGGAGATCATCCTCCCCAGCCAGGGCACGTCTATCTACCGGCTGTCGGATGAGGAATACCACGTCGAACCCGGCGAGATTCTGATCATTCCCTCCAACAAGCTCCACGAGCTGGTGGAGCGCGAAGGCATCATCCGCTATCTGATCCTGTTCGAGCCCGGTCCCCTCTTCAGCCTCCTGGACATGCAGCAGGCCTATCAGGTGACCCAGCACGTCATCTACCTGCACGATCAGTCGGAGGTTCACGTCCAGGTGGACAAGCTCCTGCATCAGCTCGTGGACTGCTATTTCCAGCACAAGCCCATGTGGAACACCCAGTGCTATTCCTACCTGCTGCAGGTCTACGCGCTGCTGGCCAGGGAGTATGTCCAGAACGCGGAACCCGTCGCCGACAAGGCCTACCGGAGCATCGACGCGGAGATCATGAACATGGCCGTCAACTATCTGGACGAGCACTTTGTGGAGGACGTGCCGCTGGAAAAGGTCGCGGCCTTCGCAGGATACTCCAAGTACTATTTCTCACGGGCCTTCAAAAACTACTTCGGCGTCTCGTTCTACGACTATCTGCTGGTCCGGCGGCTCAACAAGGCCGTGGACCTGTTGATCCACACGGACAAGTCGATCGGCAGCGTGGCGGAGGAGGCCGGCTTCGGCAGCATCGCCACCTTCAACCGGATCTTCCGCAAGCACAAGAACTGCACCCCCACCAAGTACAGGGGCATCTACAGCGACAGCATCCTGAAGGAGACCATCAGCTGATCGCCGCGCATACCCGTCTGAAAAGGCAGGCGTTCGCCTGTCTTTTCACTTGCCCCGCTGCGCCGAAATCCGCCGCGCATCTTGCCTTTTGCGGCGTTCGTGCTATAATCATCTCGTTCCGCCACCCGCGGGACGCCACTTTATGCATCGAGGAGTTGATTCACCTTGTCGGACCTTCTGGATGGCCCGATATATGCCCTGCTGCTTTTGTTGTTTGCACACGCCTGCTATAATCTGTCCATCGGCGCGGTGGGCGAGCTGAATGAAGCCCGGATCCGCCAGGGCGCCGAGAACGGTGAGGCAGAGGCGGAGAAGCTGCTGCCCCTGGTGAGCGGACAGGATTGGATCCTGCACGTGCTGGGTCACTGCACCACGCTCAACGCCCTGCTTCTGGGGGCCATCACCGCCCTGTTTGTGGAGCAGCCGCTCGCCGAGGCGCTGTACAACGCCGGCCTGCGCCTGCCCAACGGGCTGCTCGGCGTGCTCTGCGTCTTCCTCACCAGTTTCCTGCTCGCCCTGATCATGCTGGTCTTTTTCGCCGACCTGGCGCGCCAGCTGGCGGAGGCCCATCCGGAGCGCACGGCGCGCCGCATCGCGGGACCCGTTCTGCTGCTCGTCCGGATCGTCTCCCCCATCGAACGCGGGGCTGAACGCCTCGCCGGGCAGATCCTGCGCCTGCTGGGCGTCCGCAAGAGCGCGCCGGAGACGGAGGTCACCGAGGATGACATCATGATGATGGTTGACCGCGGCGAGGAGCAGGGCGCCATCGAGGAAGACGAAAAAGAGATGATTGAAAACATCTTCGCCTTCAACAATCGGATGGCGGAGGATGTGATGACGCACCGCACCGACGTGGTCGCCATTCAGCTGGGCGACAGCGCGCAGGAAATCCTGAAGACCATCTCCGACACCGGCCTCAGCCGCTTCCCCGTCTACGACAAGGACATGGATGACATCGTGGGCGTGCTCAATGCCCGGGATTTCCTGCTGAACCACTGCAGTCCCCGCCCCAGGCCCCTGAAGACGCTGCTGCGGGACGCGTACTTCGTGCCGGAGACCGTCCAGGCGGACGACCTGTTCCGCGACATGCAGAAGCGCAAGACCCACATCGCCGTGGTCGTGGACGAGTACGGCGGTCTGAGCGGCATCATCACCATGGAAGATTTGCTCGAGGAGATCGTCGGCAACATCTACGACGAGTTTGATCCCCAGGCCGAGGCGGAGATCGTGCGCCTGGGCGACGGCCGCTGGCGCATCAGCGGAACCGCCGCGCTGGAGCAGATCAGCGAAGCGCTGGGCGTGGAGATCGAACCCGACGGCGAATACGACACTCTGGCCGGCCTGATCCTGGCGCATCTCACCACCGTTCCGGCGGACGGCAGCAAGCCCGCGCTGGAGGCCTGCGGTCTGCGGATCCAGGTGGAACGCGTGGCGGAGCACCGGATCGAATCCGCCGTCGTCAGCGTCATTCCCGAACCGGCAGACGCCCCGGAGCAGCCGGACACCTGACCCTTGTGACAAAGCAGCCCTGACCCGGCTGCTTTTTCTTGTATACACAATATCTGGTTCTATTAGCCTTGACGAACACAACCGCTTGTGCTATGATAGGGTTCCAATCGGCATGGCCGACGTTACCGCAAGATTGCTCAAAAGCTTTGAAAGAGGGATAGAGACATGAAGGTCATCAAGCGCAACGGCAGCGAAGCCGTCTTTGACAAGGCAAAAATCGCCAACGCCATCCGCAAGGCCAGCGACAGCGCGGAGGAAGCGCTGCGGCTTCCCGAGGCGACCATTCAGGGCATCACCGACACCGTCACCGCCCGCTGCGAGGAGCTGGGCCGGGCGGTCTCGGTCGAGGAGATCCAGGACAAGGTGGAATACGGCCTGATGGAGGCCGGCTACTTTGACGTGGCCCGGCTCTACATCCGCTATCGCTATCAGCGCTACCTCGTACGCCGGGCCAACACCACCGACGCACGGGTCCTGTCCCTCATCGAGTGCAACAACGAGGAAGTCAAGCAGGAGAACGCCAACAAGAACCCCATCGTCAACTCGGTGCAGCGCGACTACATGGCCGGCGAGCTCAGCCGGGACATCACTGCCCGCCTGCTGCTGCCCCCGGACATCGTGGAGGCTGACAAGGCCGGCATCATCCACTTCCACGACGCGGACTACTATGCCCAGCACATGCACAACTGCGACCTGGTGAACCTGGAGGACATGCTGCAGAACGGCACCGTCATCTCCGGCACCCTGATCGAAAAGCCGCACAGCTTTTCCACCGCGTGCAACATCGCTACGCAGATCATCGCCCAGGTGGCCTCCAACCAGTACGGCGGCCAGTCCATCAGCCTGACGCATCTGGCGCCCTTCGTGCAGGTGAGCCGGGAGAAGATCCGCCGGGAAGTGCTGCAGGAAGCGGAGACCCTGGGCGGCTCCAAGGATCCCGAGGCCATCGAGAAGGTCGTGGCGGAGCGCCTCCACGAGGAGATCCAACGCGGCGTTCAGACCATCCAGTACCAGGTGATCACCCTGCTGACCACCAACGGCCAGGCACCCTTCCTGACCGTGTTCATGTACCTGGACGAGGCCCGGAATCCTCAGGAGAAAAAGGACCTCGCCCTGATCATCGAGGAAGTGCTCCGCCAGCGCTATGAGGGCGTGAAGAACGAGGCGGGCGTGTGGATCACCCCGGCCTTCCCCAAGCTGATCTATGTCCTGGATGAGGACAACATCCGCGAGGGCACGGAGTACTGGGAGCTGACCAAGCTGGCCGCCAAGTGCACCGCCAAGCGCATGGTGCCGGACTATATCTCTGCCAAGGTCATGCGGAAGCTGAAGGTGGACAAGAACGGCGAGGGCCATGTCTACACCTGCATGGGCTGCCGATCCTTCCTGACGCCCTATGTGGACCCGGAGACGAATCAGCCCAAGTATTACGGCCGCTTCAACCAGGGCGTGGTGACCCTGAACCTGGTGGACGTGGCCCTGTCCTCCGGCGGGGACGAGGAGAAGTTCTGGGAACTGATGGACGAGCGGCTGGAGCTGTGCCACCGCGCGCTTCGGCTGCGCCATGAGCGGCTGCGGGGCACCCTGTCCGACGCGGCGCCGATCCTCTGGCAGTACGGTGCGCTGGCCCGCCTGAAGAAGGGCGAGACCATCGACAAGCTGCTCTACGGTGGGTATTCCACCATCTCCCTGGGCTACGCAGGCCTCTACGAGTGCGTCAAGTACATGACAGGCCGCAGCCACACGGATCCGGAGATCGGCATGCCCTTCGGCCTGAAGGTGATGAAGTGCCTCAACGAGGCCACCGCCCGCTGGAAGGCCGCGGAGTGCATCGACTATTCCCTCTACGGCACCCCGCTGGAATCCACCACCTACAAGTTTGCCAAATGCCTGCAGGACCGCTTCGGCGTGATCCCGGGCATCACCGACAAGAGCTACATCACCAACTCCTACCACATCAATGTCCGCGAGGAGATCGACGCCTTCAGCAAACTGCGGATCGAGAGCCAGTTCCAGCAGCTCTCCCCCGGCGGCGCCATCAGCTATGTGGAAGTCCCCGACATGCAGGACAACCTCGAGGCCGTGCTGTCCCTGATGCAGTTTATCTACGAGAACATCATGTACGCCGAGCTCAACACCAAGAGCGACTACTGCCAGGTCTGCGGCTATGACGGGGAGATCGCCATCGTCGAGGAGGACGGCAAGCTCCTCTGGGAGTGCCCGCACTGCCATAACCGGGACCAGAGCAAGATGAACGTGGCCCGGCGCACCTGCGGCTACATCGGCACCCAGTACTGGAACCAGGGCCGGACGCAGGAGATCCGGGACCGCGTGCTGCACCTGTGATTGTTCCGATTTGGTTTTTCCGCGCGCACAGCGCCGCCATCCCTTGCATTCTGCCGGGAAGAATGGTAAAATGGCCACGTTGAAATCAGAGGAGGCGAAAGCCATGCGGATCTTTGTGGATGCCATGGGCGGAGACAACGCGCCCCAGGCACCCGTGGCCGGCACCATCGAAGCGCTGCGCCGCTACCCGGAGCTTGAGATCACCCTGGCCGGCGTGCTCAGCGAAGTGGAGCCCCTGCTGACGGACTGCGACGACGTCCGCGGCCGGATCCGGCTGCTGGATGCGCCGGAGGTCATCACCAACAACGAACACCCCGTCATGGGCGTGCGCACCAAGAAAAACTCCGCCACCGTCATCGGCATGCTGCAGGTGAAGAACGGCGAGGCAGACGGCTTTGTCTCCGCCGGCTCCACCGGCGCGACGCTGGCCGGCGGCATGTTCCGCCTGGGCCGGATCCCCG
>CAMKAE010000046.1 GCA_946410395.1 uncultured Clostridia bacterium | reverse complement strand
CGCGCCTCAGCGAGGCGAAGGGACTGACGGAGCGGGGCACCGCCGCGCGCCTGGAGGCGCTGCTGCGGGCGCTGTCGCTGCCCGTCCGGCTGCCTGAGATCCCGGAGGAGGACCTGATCCGGGCCATGGCCCTGGACAAGAAGGCCGCCGGCCAAACCCTGCGGACGGTGCTGCTCAGGCGCGTCGGGGAGTGCTTCGTATACGGTACGACGCCGGATTTCTTCCGCGGCATGCGCGCGCTGTGAGCGTCCTGCAGAAAATTAGCACTCGAAAGGCAAGAGTGCTAATTTTCTGTTGCAAAAGGATCGGCAGGGTGCTATAATACACCGCGGCGGCGGGGAGAAGAGAAACCGCCCCATGCAGACACAGAGGAGGAATGACCTATGGCGATGGAACCCATCAAGGGCAATGTGTCCATCGATGCTGAAAACATCATGCCGGTGATCAAGCGCTGGCTGTACTCGGATAAGGACATTTTTCTGCGGGAGGCGGTGTCCAACGGCTGCGACGCCATCACCAAATTCCGCATGCTGAACCCCGGAACGCAGGAGCCCATGTCCGTGCTGGTGACAGTGGACAAGGAGAAGAAGGAGATCCGCATTGAGGACACCGGCATCGGCATGACGGCGGACGAGGTGCAGCGCTACATCAACCAGGTGGCCTTCTCCAGCGCAGCGGAGTTCATGAAGCAGGTGGCGAAGGACGAGAAGGAGGACGGCACCGGCGGCATCATCGGCCACTTCGGCCTGGGCTTCTACTCGGTGTTCATGGTGTCGGAGCGGGTGGAGATCGAAACCCTGTCCTGGACCGAGGGCGCGCAGCCGGTGCACTGGGAGAGCCCGGACGGCATGGCCTTCGAGATGAGCGAGGGCAGCCGCACGGCCCACGGCACCACGGTGATCCTGCACATCGCGCAGGACGCGGAGGAGTTCCTCGACCTGTGGCGGGTGCGCTCCGTGCTGACCCGCTACTGCGGCTACATGGCCAGCCCCATCCTGCTCTTCGACGCCAACGCCAAGCCTGTTGAACGGGATGTCCCCGTTGAAGGCGAAAAGAACGAAGACGGGACCCCGGTGATGAAGAAGGTGACCGAGGAGTCAAAGCCCGAGCAGATCAACGACACCGAGCCCCTGTGGCTCAAGAAGCCTTCCGCCTGCACCGACGAGGACTACAAGGCCTTCTACCACAAGATGTTCAGCGACATGGCGGATCCGCTGTTCTGGATCCACCTGAACGTGGACTACCCCTTCAACCTGAAGGGCATCCTGTACTTCCCCAAGCTGCCCGAGGACTTCGGCGTGCGGGAGGGCGAGATCAAGCTCTTCTCCGGCCAGGTGTTCGTGGCGGACAACATCAAGGAGATCATCCCGGAGTTCCTGATGCTCCTGCGGGGCGTCATCGACTGCCCGGACATCCCCCTGAACGTCAGCCGCTCCTTCCTGCAGAACGACGGCTCCGTGAAGAAGATCAGCGCCCACATCACCAAGAAGGTGGCGGACCGCCTCACCGGCATGTTCGGCAGCGCCCGGGAGGAGTACGAGAAGTACTGGGACGACATCGCGCCCTTTGTCCGCTATGGCTGCATGACCGACGCGAAGTTCTTCGACCAGGTGAAGCCCGCCCTGCTCTACAAGCTGACCGACGGCACCTACAAGACCGCGGCGGAGTACAAGACCGCCTGGGGCGACAAGACCGACGGCAAGGTGTATTACACCTCCGATCCCAAGCGCCAGGCCGGCAGCGTCAGCCTCTACACCAACCGCGGCATCGGCGTGGCCGTGATGGATTACCCCAAGCTGGACGCGGCCTTCCTGAACTTCATGGAGTACTCCGGCGGCGAGGAGGACAAGACGAGCTTCGTCCGGGTGGACGCGGACGTCACCGGCCTGACCCAGGAGGACACCGGAAATGAGCAGCCGGCCCTGGACAAGGACGCCCTGCAGACCCTGTTCCGCAAGGCGCTGGGGCAGGAGAACCTGGAGGTCTCCCTGGCACCCATGGCGGACGAGAGCCTGCCGGCGGTGGTGACGGAGAACGAGAACGCCCGCCGCTTCCGGGAGGTCTACAGCATGGCCGGCATGCCCGAGCAGCGCACCCTGGTGCTCAACAGCCGCTGCCCCGCCGTCCGCGCCATCGCGGAGCGCGACCCGGAGGACGAGACCACCGGCCTGCTCTGCGCGCAGGTGTACGACCTGGCCCGCATGAGCGCCAAGCCCCTGGAGGGCGAGGAGATCACCGCCTTCCTGAACCGCAGCGCGAAGCTGCTGAGCATGGTGGCGGAGAAATGACGGAACCTCGGCCTGACCGCGCTGAGAAAGGATAGACCGCATGGACACGATGCTGATCCTGGCCAAGCAGATCCTGCAGATGTTTCTGCTGGCCGGAGCGGGCTACCTGCTGTTCCGCGGAAAGAAGATCTCCCCGGAGGGCAGCAAAACCCTGGGGAACATCCTCATCTACGCGGCGCTGCCTGCGACCATTGTCAAGGGCTTTCTGGTGGAGCGGACCGCGTCGTCCATGCTCGGTGTGCTGTACAGCGGGCTGGGTGCGGCGGCGCTGCTGCTGATCGCCATCCTGCTGTCCCGCTGGCTCTTTCCCGGGGACGGCATCGCCGCCTTTGCCGCGGCCTTTGCCAACCCGGGGTTCTTCGGCATTCCGCTGATCGTGGCCTCCCTGGGCAGCGGCGCCGTGTTCTACGCGGCCTGCTTTGTGGGCCTGCTGAACATCGGCCAGTGGACCTACGGGGTTTCGGTCCTCAACGGGCAGCCGATCCTGCAGGGTCTTCAGCCGAAAAAGCTGATCCGGGCGCCCTTCGTCATCGCGATCCTGACGGGGCTGCTGCTGTTTTTCACCCAGCTGCCGCTGCCGGAGGTGCTCACCGGCGCGCTGAACGCCGTGGCAGGGCTCAACACGCCCCTGGCCATGTTCACCGTGGGCGTCTACCTGGCCCAGACGGACCTGAAGCACATGCTGGGGAGACGGGTGCTGTACGGCATCTCCCTGGTGCGGCTGGTGCTGGTGCCGCTGATCTGCCTGGAGCTGCTGACCCTGGTCCCGGAAACCCTGCACGACATGAAGCTGGTGCTGCTGATCGCCTCCGCCTGCCCCGTGGGGTCGAACGTGGCGGTTTACGCCCAGCTGCACGGCAAGGATTCCGCCTACGCCGTGGAGGCGGTGGTGATCTCCACACTGCTGTCCATCGTCACCATTCCCGCACTGGTGGGGCTTGCGACCCTGATCTGGTAACAGAGAGGCTGTGAGGACCGTGTCCGCGAACGCGCTTCGGCTCAGGGATCTGCGGGAGAATCGCACCGCCGGGTCCATCGCCGTGAACATCCTGCTGGCGGCGGTGAGCCTGTTTGTCAACGGCTTCGGCATCTATCTCACGATCCAGGCCAACATTGGGGCGGCGCCTTGGGACGTGCTGAGCCTGGGCCTGAGCCATACAGCGGGGATCCTGTACGGCACGGCCTCGATCGCCGTGTCCGTCACGATCCTGCTGATCGACATCCTGCTCCGGGAACCCATCGGCATCGCCATGTTCATCGACGCGGTGGTGGTGGGGAAGGCCGTGGACTTCTTCAACTGGACCGGCCTGGTGCCGCCCTGCACCTCGGTGTGGACCGCGCTGCCCATGATGCTGGCCGGGCTGGTGATCCTCGCCTTCACCCAATACACCTACATGATCGCCTCTCTGGGCTGCGGCCCGCGGGACACCCTGCTGGTGGGCCTGGCCAAGCGGCTGAAGCGCCTGCCCATCGGCGCGGTGAGCGTCGCCATGCTCAGCACCGCCACGCTGATCGGCTGGCTGCTGGGCGGACCGGTGGGCATCGGCACGCTGATCTGTGCCTTCGCCACCGGGCCCATCATGCAGGCGGTTTTCCGGGCCGTGCGCTTTGACGCCACCGGCATCCGGCACCAGCGGCTGCAGGACTCCCTGCGCGTGGTGCTGGCCATCCGCAAGCCCTGAGGCGGGCGGGAATTGTCCGCTTGACATCCGCAGCCGTTGCGATACAATAAAGGCATCATGAGACAAGGAGGTCGTTTCCCATGGCCATCACGCAGAAACCCTTCGGCAAGGCGCCCGACGGATCGCCGGTCACCCTGTACACCCTTACCAATAAGAATGGCTCCTCCATCTCGGTGATCGACTACGGCGCCATCCTCACCTCCATCATCGTGCCGGACAAGGACGGCAAGCTGGCGGACGTGGCGCTGGGCTTTGATTCCATGGAGAAGTACGGCGCGGGCCACGGCAGCATGGGCGACACCGTCGGCCGCTACGGCAACCGCATCGGCAAGGGCCGCTTCACCCTGGACGGCGTCACCTATCAGCTGGCGCTGAACGACCACGGCGTGAACCATCTTCACGGCGGCGACAAGGGCTTCGCCTGGCGGATGTGGACCGCGCAGCCCAAAGAGGAGAAGCACCGCGACAGCGTGGCCTTCCACTACCTGAGCCCCGACGGCGAGGAGAACTATCCCGGCAACCTGGACGTCACCGTCACCTACACCTGGGACGAGGACGACAACCTGATCATCCGCTACGAGGCCACGACCGACAAGCCCACGCTGTGCAATCTGACCAACCACACCTACTTTAACCTCGCGGGCCACGATCACGGCACGATCCGGGACCACGTGGTGTACATCGACGCCGACGTCATCACCCCGGTGGACGACGAGCTGATCCCCCTGGGCAGCTACATGCCCGTGAGCCAGACGCCCCTGGACATGCGCGAGGGCCTGCTGCTGGGCGACGGCCTGGACGCCATGGCCAGCTGCAGCCAGATGAAGCCCGCGGGCGGCTATGACCACAACTTCGTCCTGCGCAAGGGCGCGGCCATGGGCCTGGCGGCCTGCGTGCACCACGAGGAGAGCGGCCGCACGATGGAGGTCATCACCGACCAGCCCGCGGTGCAGCTCTACACCGCCTGCACGGCGCACTACGAGGGCGGCAAGGGCGGCGCTGTCTACGGGCCCTTCAGCGGGCTGTGCCTGGAAACCCAGCACTGCCCCGACAGCCCCAACAACCCCCAGTTCCCCGGCACCACGGTGCTGCGCCCCGGCGAGAAGTACGACACGACGACGATCTATGCGTTCCGGGTGGACGACTGAGAAATTCGGAATGCGGAATTCGGAATTCGGAATTATGAATGATTGATACTGTTCTCATTTAAGCATCATAAATCAAGTAACGGTATGCGTCCGAAGGTCCAGGGCGATCGGAAAGCCGCCAGTCCGGCTCGGACCTGGTCGCGGTCCGCAGACCGCGAAATCCCTATTCTTTCATTTGGCGTAACTATTCAGTCCTGCCAAGGAACCCTTCCACCGCAAGCGGTCCCCCTCCCCTTTCAGGGGAGGCTTTGAGTAACTTTGAACCCTTGTCTCCCCTGAAAGGGGAGATGTCGCCGCAGCGACAGAGGGGTTTTAGCAAAAGCGAATCGTACGACTGACTAGATACCATTTGGCAAGCTTAACTGAGATAAGTATGAAATGAATAACAGGAAAGAAAAGAGGCCGTGCCTTTGAGGGGCAGGCCTCTTTTCGGTGGTACTGCTTGACGCAGGCTATGGCTTATCGCTCCGGAACAGGGCAAAATCGGCGCGCATGAAATCAACATAAATAGTACGAAGTACTATTTAACACCATGAATGAAAATACTTCGTATTTTCACAGTAAACAGACGGGGAGGCGTCTCATCTCCCTGCGGTCTGCCCGGATGGGTCAAAGCGCGGCGGCTCAGCGCATGCTGTTCAGGTTCTCGCGCTCCTGATGCACTTCCTGAACTAGGCTGCCAACGTACTGTTCGCCCTTGCCCAGCATCTCGTCCAGGTAGGCGAAAGTTTTCTGCCGCAGCACGCTCATTTCGCCGTTGGTGCGCTCGGTGAGCTCCTGGGCGGCTAACTGGGCACGCCGGAAAATGCTCTCCTCGTTCACCAGCTGCTGGGCCTCGGCCTGGGCGTCGGCGACGATTTTCTGGGCCTGGTGATGGCCGTCCTCGACGATGGACTGAGCCTGCGCCTGGGCCTGCTGCGTGAGCTGCTCCTTGAGCTGCTCGCCGTTGCGGCGGATCTGTTCGGCCTCGGCATTGGCCTGGCGGATCTGCTCTTGGGCGGCCTCATAGGCGCGCTTGGCCTCGGCGGCCAGCTTGTCCGCTTCCGCGCGGGCCGCGGCCACGGCGGCGGTCGCTTCCTCGCGGGCCTTGGCCAGGATGTTCTCCTCCTGCTCCACGATGCTGTCCGCCTTGTTGATGGACTCCGGCATACACTGGGAGAGCTCGGCCAGCTTTTCCACCGTCTCCCGGCGGTTGACCTGGCACATTTCGCCCCGGATCCAGGACTTGCTCGCCGCCGTCACGGTGTCCGTCAGATCCTTCAGGATCGCCAGGCTCCGCTGGACGCTCTTGCCACCTTCCACTGCCATGTTGCATCCCTCCGTCAATCAGGTTGATATGGTTCAAAGTGCGCTCGCACATGGGAAACGATTTCATCCGGCAGATAAGGCCCGAAATCCGCGCCGAAGGCCGCCATCTCGCGCACGGCGGAGGACGACACATGGGCCAGGGCCGGGGAGGACATCAGGAAGACCGTCTCCACCTCGGGACAGATGCTGCGGTTGATCTGGGCCAGACGCCACTCCGGGTCAAAGTCAGCGGCGCTGCGCAGGCCACGCAGCAGGGCGCAGGCGCCCTTGTCCCGGGCGTATTGCACTGTCAGGCCGGAAAACCGATCAACTTCCACATTCGACAGAGAAGCCGTGCATTCCTGCAAAAGCGCTTCGCGTTCTTCCGGAGAAAAGCAGCCTTTTTTGTCGGGATTCACCGCCACGGCCACGATCACGCGGTCGTAGAGGGCGGCGGCCCGGCGGATCAGCTCCAGATGTCCCCGCGTGGGCGGGTCGAAGCTGCCGGGATAGACGCAGACGCGCTCCCGTCCGGCGGTTTTTTTCATGCCTCGTCGCCTTCTTTCAGCTGGTACAGGGTGACCCCCGCGATCCCCCAGTGACGGCTGTCGACGGGGGTCAGGGCATCGCAGACGGCGTAAGGTTGCCCGGCGCGGTGCTCGGTGATCACCAGGGCATCCTCCTCCAGCATGGGGAGCAGCGCTTCGGTGGCCTCCGTCAGATCCTGCGTGGCGTAGGGCGGGTCAAGGAAGACCAGGTCAAAGCGGGCGTACTCTCCCCGCAGCCGGTTCAGGGCCTGGCGCCAGTCGCACAGGAGGATCCGCGCCTGGTTGATGTAGCCCAGGCGTTCCGCGTTCAGGCACTCCGCCCGGTGCGCCTCCCGGTCCCGGTCGACCAGCACCGCGGACTGCGCGCCGCGGCTCAGGGACTCGAAGGACAGGGCGCCGCTGCCGGCGAACAGGTCCAGCACCCGGGCGTCCGGCACCCGCCGGGCGATGATGTTGAACAGGTTCTCCCGCACGCGGTCCAGGGTGGGGCGGGTGTCGGTTCCCTTTGGGGCCTCGATGACCCGGGAGCGGGCTTCCCCCGCGATAATCCGCATGTCAGTTCAGGCGCTCCGGCTGGCGCTGCTGCGCGGCCTTGCGCTTGCGCAGGAGCTCCCGGCGCTGCCGCTTCTTCGCGCCCTCCCGGATGTCCGTGTGGGTCTGATCCCGCGAGCGGGTCCCCAGCAGGTAGCCGGTGCCGAAGGCCACGCCGGGCAGCAGCACCAGCACGGGCGAGAGCCGCTCCAGCAGCAGCAGGCCGTCGAAGTTGGAGGAGCCGACGGCGCTGACCAGCGGCATCAGCTCGGTCCGGATGATGATCCGCAGGATGTCGGCGAAGCCGGCGGGCACCCG
Source organism: uncultured Clostridia bacterium (assembly GCA_946410395.1). GTDB lineage: Bacteria > Bacillota > Clostridia > Christensenellales > Aristaeellaceae > RUG11272. Next base: position 4,281 of record CAMKAE010000046.1, on the reverse strand, counting down.
GGTTGTGTAGGCAGTCAGGGGCTCGAGCAGGTCGGGCCGGTCGCGCATGTTGCCGACCCAGGAGGGCAGCGCGCCCACGGAATAGGTCTGGCGCCGGACGATGACGGCATACATTACGGCGAGGATCAGCAGGGGCAGGGTGCCCAGCAGCGCGATCAGGAAGCCCTTCAGCGGGTGATAGCACAGCTTGCGGTCCGCCTCGCTCACAGGCTTGCCCTCCTGCCGGCGGCGGTACTGGATCTCGCCGCGGACGACGGCGGCCGTGCCCCGGGACAGCCCCTGATAGCCGAAGATCAGATAATAGACCCCCAGCTGAACCACGCAGAGGATGACGCCGATCACGCGCCCGCCGATGCCGGCCAGGGTGGTGGTGAGCAGCAGGTTCAGGAAGGCGATCAGCAGCAGACCGCCGAAGAAGGCCAGGGCGGCCGCGGGGGTGCTCCGGTCCACGGCGCTGCCGGTCAGGAAGGGCTTCTTGACCGGGGCCGGCTTCGTTTTCTCGGACATGTCGGCGTTACTCCTTTTGCTGTGAAAACACACGTGTTTTCATTTGTGGTGCTGACAATCCTGACGGATTGTTATGGATTTTCGGGAAAAATGACGAGGGTGTCGGGCGTGACGGCCCGGTCGAGCGGGATGTCCCACGCTTCGGCCGGCACCCGCTCCACCCACTGATGGCGCAGGGCCACGCCCAGGGTGACGCCGCGGAAGGCGTGCGCCCGCAGCCAGCGGTCATAGCATCCGCCGCCCTTGCCCAGGCGGTATCCCCGGGCATCCACGGCGCTCAGGGGCACCAGCATCAGGTCCAGGTCGCCGGCGGGGATCCCGGGCGCTTCCGGTCCCGGGGCCGGGATGCCGAAGGCGTCGGGCGTCAGTGCCGCCAGGTCCGCGGCAAGCCGAAACGTCATGGAGAGATCGGCCCGGGTCACGGGCAGCGCCAGGCGCTTGCCTGACGCGAGGCACGCGGCCAGCACCGGCCGGATGTCCGCCTCGCCGGGGAGCGGCATGAAGGCAGCCACCGCCTTCGCCTCCCGGAACAGCGCGCTCTCCAGGATCCGGGCGCACAGCGCGGCGCTCTCGGCCTGCAGGGCCTCCGGGTCCGGCGCGTGCTCCCGGATGCGCCGGCGCAGGGCGGCCTTCTCCGCCGCGCTCACGGATCGATCCATACGCGATGCACCCGCTCTGTGGCCGCGAGCAGGATCTCGTAGGAGATGGTGCCGGCCCAGCCGGCCAGCTCGTCGGCGGTGATGCAGGCATCCCCGTCCCGGCCGAGCAGTGTGGCGGCGTCCCCGGCGCGCACGTCAGGGACCTCCGTCACGTCCAGCATCAGCTGGTCCATGCAGATCCGGCCGATCACCGACACCCGCCGTCCGTGGACCATGGCCATGGCCCTGCCGCTCGCCGCCCGGTGGTACCCGTCGCCGTAGCCGCAGGCCACGGTGGCGACCCGGGTGGGCGCGTCGGCCGTGAACGTGCGGCCGTAACTGACCGTGTCGCCGGGGGCGATGGTCTTCACCTGGGTCACCGGCGCGGTCCAGGTCATCGCGGGGCGCAGGGTGCATCCCGGATCCACCGGCGGGCAGCCGTACAGGCTGATGCCCATGCGCACCATGCCAAAGGCGGCCTCCGGCATCAGGCGGTGGATGGCCGCGGAGTTGGCGCAGTGCAGCAGCAGGCCCTGCGGCAGCGGTTCGGTCAGCGCCCGGAAGCGCCGCAGCTGCTCGCGCGTGAAGGACAGGTCGTCCCCGTCCGCGTCGGCGAAGTGTGTGTAGGCGCCGGTGAGCCGGACGGCGCTCCCGCAGTCCGCCGCGGCGTCCAGCACGGCGCGCGCCTCCGCCGGAGTCCGGACCCCGATGCGGCCCATGCCGGTGTCCAGCTTCAGGTGGCAGGATACCGGTGCGCCGGCCCGGGAGGCGGCTTGCTGTAGCGCGCGCACATGCTCCGGCGCGCAGACCGTGGCGGTGAGGCGGTTTTCCGCGATGACCGGGGCTTCCGCCTCTGTCAGGGCGCCCAGGACCAGGATCGGCGCGTTGATCCCCGCGTCCCGCAGCTGCGCGCCTTCCTCCGCCCGGGCCACCGCCAGCCAGGCGGCCCCGGCCTGCAGCGCCGCCCGGGAGACCTGCGCGGCCCCGTGGCCGTAGGCGTCCGCCTTGACCACCGCCAGCAGCAGGGTCTGCGCCGGCACCTGGCGCCGCATGGCCCGCACGTTGTCCCGGATGGCGGACAGATCCACCGTCCGCGTGTTTGCGTCAGCCCGCACGCCCCTCGCCTCTTGTCACGATAAACTTCCAGCGCATTATAGCACATTTTCCGCCGGTTGAAAATCCCCAATTGCGGGCGCGTGCGCACAGAGGAAGTTTTTTCCGCAAGCCCTTGTAATTCCTGAAAAACTGTGTTATACTCCGCCTGTATGTTGACTTTTCCCGCGCAAGCGGCCGGATACTGCAGAAAGAAGGGTTCGACGATCAGAGTGGACATGGCCTGGCGGCGTCAGACGGCGGCTCAGTTCCCCGCGGGGAATGGGCGTTTTGTCCGGTGCTGCGGGAGGGCCGTGTTTTGCCACTCTTTTCTCTTGCCCCGGACCGGGAGGTGAAACCGTGGCGAAGACAGGCCTGATCGGACAGGTGACGCCCCGCTGTGAGCGGGTGGCGAAGCAACTGGGCTTCGAGCTGGTGGATGTGGAGCAGGAGCGGGACGACACGGGCGTGACGCTGCGGATCTACATCGACCGGCCGGAGGGCATGGACCTGGACGGCTGCGAGAAGTTCCACCGGGCGATCCAGCCGCTGGTGGAGGACTGCGATTACGACTACCTGGAGGTCTCCTCGCCCGGCATCGACCGCCCGCTGAAGCGGGACGCGGACTTTGCCCGCGCGCTGGGCAGCGAGGTGGAGGCGCGCTTTTACCGGGCTCTGGACGGCGCCCGGCAGGCGGTGGGCATCCTGGCCGACTGGGATGCCGGCACCGTGACCATTGAGCAGAACGGTCAGCCGCGGGTGCTGGCCCGCAAGGACATCGCCGTGATCCGCCCCGTGGTGGACATGACCGGTGTGGAGGACGTGGACCTGACCGGCGAAGAGCAGCAGGGCGAAGAGAATCAGGAGGACACATGAAAGTTCAGAAATCGGAAGTCATTGCGGCCATCAACGAGCTGGCCCGCGAGCGGGGCCTCAGCAAGGAAATGCTGTACACCACCATCGAGGATGCCATCCGCGCCGCTTACAAGAAGAACCTGCCCAAGGGAACGCCCGAACCCAACAACGTCGTGGCGACCCTGGACCGCGAGGACGGCTCCATCCACGTCTATGCGCGGATGCTGGTAGCCGAGGAGGTCACCAGCCCCTCCAGCCAGATTTCCCTGGAGGAGGCCCGGGCCATCCGCCCCGGCGCCGAGATCGACGACATCGTCGAGAAGGACGTCACGCCCAGCGGTTTCCTGCGGGTGGCCGCAATGCAGGCCAAGCAGGTGCTGACCCAGCGCATCCGCGAGAGCGAGCGCGGCATGGTGTACGACAAGTACATCGAGAAGGCCGACGAGATCCTCACCGGCGTGGTGAAGCGCGTCAGCGAGCACTCCGTCATCGTGGACCTGGACCACACCGAGGGCATCCTCAACGAGGAGGACATGGTCCCCGGCGAGGTGCTCAACGAGGGCGACCACATCAAGGTCTACGTGCTGGACGTGCGCCGGGACACCCTTGGTCCGCGGACGCCCCAGGTGCGGGTCAGCCGCCGGCATCCGGCCCTGGTCAAGCGCCTCTTCGAGATGGAGGTGCCGGAGATCGTCGCCGGCCTGGTCACGATCAAGGCCATCGCCCGGGAGGCGGGCGTGCGCACCAAGATGGCCGTGCACTCCAACGACGCGATGATCGATCCCGTCGGCGCCTGCGTGGGCCAGCGGGGCGGCCGCGTGGAGCGCGTGGTGGCCGAGCTGCGGGGCGAGAAGGTGGACATCATCAAGTGGTCCGAGGACCCGGTGGAGTTTGTGGCCAACGCCCTGAACCCTGCGCATGTCATCACCGTCTTCGTCAGCGACACCCACGACCGGGAGTGCCGGGTGGTGGTGCCGGACAATCAGTTGTCCCTGGCCATCGGCAAGGACGGCCTGAACTCCTCCCTGGCGCACCGCCTCACCAACTGGCGCATCGACATCAAGAGCCAGTCCCAGGCCGCGCTGATGGAGGACATGATCGACGACGGCAATCCCATGGCGGCCACGGGCTCCATGCGCATGGAGTATGACGACAGCCTGGCCGACACGGACGACGACAGCATCTGATC
>CAMKAE010000045.1 GCA_946410395.1 uncultured Clostridia bacterium | reverse complement strand
GGGCCTTCAATCAATAGTTAGTATAGATGGAAGTCAATCGCACAAATTCCAGTTTATCGGGGAGATGGCAAATCATCCGTCGCGCATGCCAGAGGACTGTTCATATGGAAATGATCAGATTGAAATACGGCAACACCAACACTTTCCTGGTCGGGGGAAGGCTGCTCGTGGACACGGACTACGCCGGCACGCTGCCTGCGTTTTACCGGGCCCTGAAGGCAAACGGCTTCCGGCTGGAGCAGATCACCCACGTCATCGCGACGCATTGGCACCCGGACCACTGCGGGCTGATCGGCGCGCTCCAGCGGCACGGCGTCAGGCTGATCCTGCCGGAGGTGCAAAGGGCGTTCGTCCACGCATCCGATCCGATCTTTGAACGGGACCGGCTGCGGTACGTCCCCGTCGACGAGCGCCTGGCGGAGATCATCCCTGTGGAAGACAGCCGGGCGTATCTGCAGGCGATCGGCATCGCCGGGGAACTCCTCGCCACGCCGAGCCACAGCGCGGACGGCGTTTCCGTGATGCTCGACAGCGGAGACTGCATCGTCGGCGACATGCAGCCGCGGGCGCTCGCCGAGGGGTATGAGGACAACGCGGCCTTGCTGGCCGACTGGGACCGGATCATGCGCTGCCAGCCGAAGCGGATCCTGTACGCGCATTGGCCTGAGGAGTGGATGGGCGGATGACGGTTCGGCACACGAAAAGGCCGGGCTTCTGGCTTGGCTTCATTGGCTTTTTCACGGGCAGGCTGTTCTTCCTCCTGGGATGGACGGAGGTGCGGGAGGCCTGAGGCGATATCCCCCAAAATATTTGCCGATGGGGTTCACAATTCGCAGATTTTGTGTATAATACCCTGTAGAATGTACCGCGCAGGACGCGGACAAATAAATAAAGGGAGGTCTTTTCGTGAAAAAACTGCTCTGCCTGGCTCTCGTATCCGTCATGCTGGTGGGTCTGGTTTCCTTGGCTTCCGCCGACGGCTACAAAATCCGCATCTACTCCAACTCCAACTCCCCCGAGCGCACCACCTGGCTGATCGAAGCGGCCAAGGAAGCAGGCTTCGACATTTCGCTGGACGACAACTCCGTTTATTCCGGTGACACAGCCGCCGTACAGGCCGCCAACGAGAACAAGGACGGCGACATCATCTTTGGCCTGAACGAAGTCCGCTGGTCTCAGCTGGTCAACGGCCAGTACGAGAACCTGAAGGTCATGGACTGGGAGCCCACCTGGGCCAATGCCGTCGGCCAGTACAAGTTCGACGGAAAGGCTTACGGCCTGGTTATCCAGAACATCCTGATGCTCTACCGCAATGACGAGTTCGGCACCAACGGGACGAAGCTCCATTTCGCACACTGGGGCGACATTGTCGACTGCGGCTTCAACTGGTATCGCCAGGGCAAGGTCGGCGGCACCACCAACGCCAACATCAACAACGCTATGCTGTATGCCTACACCGATCCGGCGTCCCCGGCGGGCGGCATTTCCCTCGAAGGCTGGAAGAAACTGTGGGCGTATTGCGCCGGCGGCAATTTCACGGGCGACAGCTACGGCCTTGAGCCGCTGATCCGTGGCGACGTGCAGGTCTCCACCTTCTACTCCTCTTCCCTCTACGGCAACATCTATGCCGCTGCCAACGCGGGCACCTATGAGCATCCGCTGCAGGGCGTTCCGGTGGGCGAGAACTGGGATCTGGTTGAGATCGACGACGGCACCTACTACATCGCCGAGTATCTCGGCGTTCTCGACCGCCCCGGCCGTACCGCTGAGGAAACCGAGGCCGTGAAGGCCTTTGCCGAATGGTTCGGCTCTGCCGAGGTTCAGATTGCCTGGTCCGAGGAGTTTGACTCCTATCCCTGCAATGAGGAAGCCGTCGCTGCGCTCTACGACGAGGTTCCCCCGATCTATGCGATCCCCAACTGCTCGCTGACCATCGTCCCCGGTACGGAAATGACCTATGCTGAGTATGTGGGCGCCCATTCTGCCGAGTGGACCAACATTATGACCAACCTGGGCTTCTACTGGGCTGACAACAGCAACGCCCCGGCCGAGCCCGATTGGGAGAATCTGGATTGGGCCGTCCTGACCCAGAAAGCGCAGTAACAGCGCTGATCCGTGCTTTGTGAGTTCTGACCCCAAGGCGTACCCGTCATTGGGTACGCCTTTTCCCGGGGAACCGTCCGCATGAGGACGGAGCCCCGCCCATCCGAACTCAGACCGAGAAAGGACCGATGCGAACATGATCCAGCTGAAGGACATTGTCGTCAAATTCGGCGACTTTGAGGCTCTGCACAATATCAATGTCCACGTAAAGGAAGGCGAATTTTTCACTTTCCTGGGGCCTTCGGGCTGTGGCAAGACCACCACGCTGCGGACCATCACGGGCTTCATCGAGCCCGTCAGCGGCTCTGTCTCCATGCAGGGAAGGGATATCACCAACGTCCCGATCGAAAAGCGCAACATCGGCATTGTATTCCAGTCCTATGCGCTTTTCCCGACCATGACCGTCCGCAACAACATTGCCTTCGGCCTGAAAATCCAGCACTGCTCCCGCGCTGAAATCAAGGAGCGGGTGGATCGGATTGCCCGCAAAGTCGACCTGTCCGATGAGCAGCTGGACAAAGCGGTTTCCCAGCTTTCCGGCGGCCAGCAGCAGCGTGTCGCCATCGCCCGCGCCCTGGTCACGGAGCCGGCGGTCATCTGCATGGACGAGCCCCTGTCCAACCTTGACGCCAAACTCCGCGTCAACCTGCGCAACGAGCTGAAAAAGATGCAGCGGGAGTTTGGCATCACGACGATCTACGTCACCCACGACCAGGAGGAAGCTCTGACGCTCTCGGACCGCATCGCGGTGTTCAACAACGGCTACATCGAGCAGATCGGCACGCCGAACGAAGTCTACAATCACTCCGCCACCGAGTTCGTCGCGAACTTTATCGGCGATATCAACCCGATCGGCCGGGAGCTGGCGCAGATCATGGAGCTGCCGGAGGACCGAAATCACTACATTCGTCTGGAACGCATCGGCGTGAGCAGCAAATCAAACGAAAAGAAGGAAGACAAAGAAAAAAAGCAAAAGGGCGTCTTCAAGGTCCCAGGTGTCATTGAGATGCAGGAATACTATGGCCTGTATATCAAGTATTACATCCAGGCGGCGGGTCAGTCGCTGAAAGTGATTGAAAAAAACGATGGCATCAGCATCTATGAGCCGGGCGAGAAAGTCACCCTGCGCCTGAACCCGGCGGACGTCATGTCTTATTGAGAGGGGGCTTCACCGTGCAGACCATGGCAAGCGAAACCTCAATGCCGGCGCCCGCTCAAAGGAAGCGCCACCGCAATGAGAAAGACGTAATTTCCGGCAGAAGCCATACAGCCAATCTGTGGAAAATCTTCGGCGGCATACTGTTCGCCATCCTCTTCTTCGGGTTCATGCTGCTCCCCTGCATGGATACGCTGACCTCCATTTTCACGGTGAGGGACGCAGCCGGAAACCTGGATCCGCTGGCCGTCATCCGGTTCTTTTTCGCCGGCAATATGCCGACCTTCCTCTGGAACTCTCTGAAGCTGGCCATCGTTCTGGTCATCACGGTCAACGTGGTCGGCATCTCGATCGTGCTGCTGACCGAATATTTCGATATCAAGGGCGCAAAGATCCTCCGCCTTGGCTACATGACCACCCTGATCTACTCCGGCGTGGCGCTGGTCACAGGTTATCAGTTTCTCTACGATCAGAACGGCCTGATGACCAAGTGGCTGGCAGAGCTTTTCCCCGGCATGAACAAATCGTGGTTTACAGGCTTCAGCGCCGTGATTTTCACCATGACCTTCGCCTGCACGTCCAACCACGCCCTTTTCCTGCGCAACGCGATCCGCGGCATTGACTACAATACGGTGGAAGCCGCCCGGAATATGGGCGCGAAACCTTTCAGGGTACTGTTCAAGGTTGTCATGCCGACGCTTCTGCCGACCCTTTTCTCGCTGACCGTCATGACTTTCATCACCGGCTTGTGCGCCATGTCCGCCCCGACCCTGCTGGGGTACAACTCAATCAACCCGGAGATTGTCCGTCTGGCAGGCTCGTCAACGGCGGACGAGGCTTTCCCGCAGGCCCGGGCCGCACTGCTCTCCGTCATCCTGGCGCTGTTTACCGTCATTCTGCTGACGGTTCTCAACCATTACGAGCGCAAGGGGCATTACCTCTCCGTCAGCAAGACAAAGGCAAAGCTGGTCAAACAGAAGATCCAGAATCCCGTGGCCAACATCCTCGCGCACATTTATGCCTATGCCCTGTTCATCATCTACATGACGCCTGTGGTCATGATCCTCGTCTTCGCCTTCCAGAACTGGGGGAACGTGCGCACAAAAACCATTGACTTTTCCAACTGGACCCTTTCCAATTTCTTTGGCAACCAGGACTATGTCTATCAGAACTGGAAAGGGAGAGATGTCACCCGGAAAGGGGCCATCTCCGGTGTGTTCGGAAACGAGAGCACGGTGGGCGGTATCCGGCTGAGCTTTGTGATGTCGGCCATCGCGGCAGCCCTGGCCTGCGTGATTGTCGTGGCTGTGGTCAATTACATCTTCAAAAACAAGCACAGGAAGCGCAGCCGGGTTGCGGAGGCCTGCATGCTGTTCCCCTGGCTGCTGCCGACCATCCTGATCTGCTATTCCTACCGCATCTTCTTCAACAGCGATATCTTCGCCGGCGTTCGCCTTGGCCTCGCGGGCTTTGGAGAGGTTCAGGGGACAACGCCATCCGTAAACCTGTACATGGATAATGTGCGCTTCCTGATCATCATGGCCTACACGGTGGTCAAGCTGCCATTTGCCCTGCGCATGATCAAGGCCGCCTTCTACGCTATTGACGAGGAACTGGAGGACGCGGCGAAAAACCTGGGCGCCAGTCCGCTGGTCACTTTTCTGCGCGTGAAGCTGCCCATCGTGCTTCCCAGCGTCCTGGCCGTCTTCGCGCTCAACTTCAACGCGCTGTTTACCGAGTATGACATGGGCGCGACCTTTGCCAAACCGGAGGGACGCACCTATGCCATGGTCATTCAGAGCATGTGCGCGGAGGAGGGCCGCGACAACATGAACATGAACGCCTCCGGCCGGCGCTGCGCTGCCACGGTTTTCATCATGATTGTCTCCGGCCTGATCCTCTATCTGGTCTACGGCGTGGGATCGCGGGATCTGGCGGAGCGGATTGCCCGGCGTGACCGGCGCATCGCCAAGGTCAAAGCCGAGAAGTTCCCCGCCCGCGCCACCCTCGGTCTGGCGCTGGGCCTCGCCGGCATCGCGTCCTTCGTGATCCTCTCCATGCAGCTGGTCGGCATGGCCGCAGCCGGCTCCCTCACGGTGGACCCTGTTGCGCTTCTCTTCCTCCTGGGCTGTCTCGGGCTGGGTCTGTCGATTGCCGGGACGGTTTTCTCCGGGAGAGGGCGCCGCAATCCCAAAGGCCGGGCCATCGGCATCATCGGCATGATCCTCTCGATCCTCGGCATTGTCCTCTCCGCCGCCGCCATCCTGGTGACCCTGATGATTCTGATGGGCAATCCCGGCTCCGTCACCGAAACCTTCCTCTCTGTGATGGGCTTCCTCAAGGCATAATGCAAGCTTCCCCCCATGCACGCCCCAGGCCGGCTGCGTGACACCGACGCGGCCAAGACCGTTCTGCTCTGGGAGCGCGAGCAGTTCTTCGCCTATGCCGATGCCCTGCAGGCCGTCGCGGGCGACGAAGCCGCCGCGGAGACCCTGCGCCTGAAGAACGCCGAGCTGTGCTGCGTGATTCACACCTGCCCCGCCGCCTGATGGCACGGCGGGGCTTTTCGCGGCCTTCCGCCGGGAAGCAGGTGCTGCGGCACGCCGTCACCGGTGCGCGCCTGTGATGCTTTTTTCTCAAAAAAACCGGTTGCTGCGGCGCCGGGCCCATGGTATACTTTGCATGCGATTTCCAGCAACAAAGTCAGCCTGAAAGCACCCATTTCCGGGCAAAGGAGCTTCTATGAGCCAGAACAAGCGTGAAACGGCCTACAGGCCGTATATTTCCGCAGAACAAACCCAGCCGGAGCTGACGGTGGCTTCCGTCATCATCGGCATCCTGCTGGCGGTGGTTTTTGGCGCGGCCAACGCGTATCTCGGTCTGCGCGTCGGCATGACGGTATCCGCGTCCATTCCGGCGGCCGTCATTTCCATGGTCATCATGCGGGTCATCCTGCGCCGCAGTTCGCTGCTGGAGAGCAACATGGTACAGACGATCGGCTCGGCGGGCGAAGCGCTGGCGGGCGGATCGATCTTCACACTGCCCGTGTTCTTCCTCTGGCAGACCGAAGGGCTCGTCGACACCCCGAATCTGTTCACCCTGTCGATCCTGGCGGTAAGCGGCGGCGTCATCGGCGTCCTGGTCATGATCCCGCTGCGCCGCACCCTGATCGAGAAGGAGCACGGCACCCTGCCCTACCCGGAGGGGACAGCCTGCGCGGAGGTGCTGCTGGCGGGCGAGAAGGCTGGCTCCGGCTCCAGGCAGATCTTCGCGGGACTGGGCATTGCCGCGCTCTGCAAGTTCCTGACCGACGGGCTGAAGCTGATCCCCAACGCGATCAGTGTCAGGATCGAAGCCCTGAAGACGCATTTTGCCGCCGAGGTCTATCCCGCGCTGATCGGCGTTGGCTACATCTGCGGCCCGAAGGTTTCCGCCCAGATGCTTGCGGGCGGCCTGCTCGGCTGGTTTGTGCTGATCCCGATCCTGGTGTTCTTCGGCGGAAACACCGTGATCTTCCCCGCCACCGAGTCCATCTCGGCCCTCTATGCCTCCGGCGGCGCCGATGAAATCTGGAGCAACTACGTTCGCTACATCGGCGCCGGCATGATCGCCGCGGGCGGCTTCTTCAGCCTGATCCGGTCCCTGCCCAGCATTGTCTCGTCCTTCTCCGCCGCCTTCAAAGGGATGAGGCGCGGCGGGAAAACGGACGCAAAGCGCACGGAACAGGATCTGAACCTGAAGCTGGCCCTGGGCATCATCGCCGCGCTGCTGGTGGTGCTGGTCGTGCTGCCGTGGGTCCCGATCCCGCTGCCCGGAGCGCTGCTGATCCTGCTGTTCGGCGTCTTCTTCGGGGCGGTGACCGCCCGGATCGTCGGCATCGTGGGCAGCAGCAACACGCCGGTCTCTGGCATGACCATCGCGACCATGCTGCTGACGGCCCTGATCTTCCAGGCCATCGGCATCATCGGCGCGGCGGGCATGATCAGCTCGATCTCGGTCGGCACCGTGGCCTGTATCATCATGTCCATCGCGGGTGACACCTCCCAGGACCTGAAGACCGGCTTTCTGTTGGGCGCAACCCCGAAAAAGCAGCAGATCGGCGAGATCATCGGCGTGGTCGTCTCCGCGGCGGCCATCGGCGGTGTGCTGATCTTGCTGAATTCCGCCTGGGGCTTTGGCTCCAAGGAGCTGTCCGCTCCGCAGGCCACGCTGATGAAGATGCTGGTGGAGGGCGTCATGTCCGGCAACCTCCCCTGGACGCTGATCCTGATCGGCGTCTTCCTCGCCGTCACTGTTCAGGTGCTCGGGATTTCCGTGCTGCCGGTGGCCATCGGCCTGTATCTGCCGCTGGAGCTCTCCACGACGGTTATGCTCGGCGGGATCGTCCGCTGGGTGGTGGACCGGCGAAACAAAAAGAACGGAAACAAGGACGAGGGCGGCATCCTCTTCTGCTCCGGCATGGTGGCCGGCGAGGGCCTCGTCGGCATTCTGCTCGCCGTCCTGGCCGTGTCCGGGCTTGGCGGGAAGATCGATCTCTCCTCCCTGTGGACCTCCGGCCCCGCGGGCGGTGTGATCCTGCTCCTCCTGCTGGCGGCCGCGGTGATGAAAAGCGGCATCGCGAAGCGGAAATGAGCGCTTCGGAGATAAATGACATCTCAGCCGTTCAAATTCCCCTGATTTTTGTGAGGAGGTCTCCATCATGAAGAAACCCATTCTGCTGCTTTTTATGGTGATCCTGCTGGCCGCTGCGGTGATTTGTGTCCATGCGGAAGGAGCCGTCACCCGTCCACGGCTTGTCAAAACGGTGACGGAATATGGCTTCGACGAGGAGACGAATGAATGGGCGCCGATCAGGACATGGAATTTCACGTATGAAAACGATTATCCGGTCTCCATCGACCTGTACGAGACAGACGCGGACCGGCATATCGTCACGACCTTTGCGTATGATTTTGAGGACAGCATCCCCGTGCAGCGGAGAACCTATGATTCGGACGGCGCGCTCGTCTCCGTCACGGAGTACCGCAACGGCTGTGTCTACAATGTGAACGAAGAGGATGACAGCCGAAAGTACGCGCTGTACTACCAGTATGGAAACGGGGACGAATACTTCACGCTGGTGCTCCGGGATGAGCGAAGCCGCGATGATGAAATCGCGGAGGCTGTCGACTATTATGCCGAAGAGGTGGATGCCGTTTCCGTGACCGTGCAGAACGGTCTGCTCGTGAAAACCGTGAATACCGGCATGTATGCCAATTGGGGCGGCGAGGAAGAGAAGGAATGGCTGCGCTTCAGCGGCACATACACCGCCGAGTATGATGATGACGGCATTGTCGCGATCACCTCAGCGGTGCACAGAGTGGGGCCTTCGGGGACGGACAGCCGCTATGAGGTGACAAAAACAGACGGTGTCGTCACGGAATGCGTGTGTTATACCCCGATGGATGACGGTCAATGGTATGCAGCCGCCCGATTCACGTTTGCGTACACGGATCTGGAAACAACGCCTTCACGTTATGCGCAGATGATCAACAGCTTTCTGATGGGCGGCGAGAGCGCCTATTACAAGTACAACTGGTATTGAGCATGCTGATTGTCATGGGAGAATGAAATCCGCTATATCCTCAATGACCTGAGCGTCCATCCTGTCGGGCCGGGCATAAGCCGCCGCGCCTTCTGTTTTCTGCCCTGCGGTGAAGACGTGCGTCAGCCCCGGATAGGAGATCATCCGCCAGTTTTCCTTTTTGCCGAGCGCGTCCTGCCAGATCCCGAAGTCGGTCAGGGTCACCTGGTAGTCCTCTTCTCCCTGCAGGAGCAGGACAGGCCGGGTGATGTCTTTTGCGGCCTGCAGGATGTCATAGTCCGCCAGCCATTTCCAGTAGGCGGGGTAAGCGCCGGCGATCATGTCATCCTCGGCCAGGGCATTCAGGTCCCGCAGCTGGGCCAGCTCCGCAAGCATCGCGTCCTTTTCCGCCTGCTGCTCCGCTGTGATCTCCGGCATCAGCGAATACAGGAATTCAGTCTGCTCCCGCATCAGCACATCCAGCGGGCGGGGAGAGGCGGCCATCATGATGAACCCGCAGGCCTTGACCGGCGCGTTTTCCAGCTCCCGCGCCGCGGCCGGGATCGCGTTTCCGCCCAGGCTGTGGCCCAGGACAAAGATGCGGTCCGGATCAATCCTGTCCTGCCGGGCAAGCAGCTGCACCGCGTTCACGGCGTCCTCCAGGTATTCATCGGCCGGGGTGAACTGCCTGTCGTTCATCAGCTCCGCGCCATACACACAGGTACGCTTGTCAAAGCGGTATACGGCGATCCCTTTTGCGGCGAGGCCTTGTGCGAGATCGCGGAAGGGCTTCACATTGCCGATCGATTCGTCCTTGTCGCTGGGGCCCGAACCCTGCAGGAGAACCACGGCCGGGAACGGACCTTCGCCCTTCGGAACCGTCAGGATGCCAGGCAGCTCACCGAGCGAGGGAACCGGCAGGGCCAGCGCAAGGCTGTCATACAGATCGGATCCGGATGCCTCCGCGCGGCCACCGCTGTAGGGAGCCGTCTGCAGGCCGGCAATCATGCCGTCCTGAACAGCGAGGAGCAGATCCACCTGTATGGCGGAAAACGTGCAGGGGACAAAGAACACCTTCAGCCCGCCCACTTCGCCTTCATACGCCGGCAGGACGCTTACGGGTGATCCAAGCGCCGCCAGCTGCTTCACCAACCCGGCAATGCCGCCCAGCTGCCGGAGGGCGGCTTCCATCTGCGGGGTAAAGGCCCATGTACCTTCCAGTTCTTCGGGATGCTCGCCCAGAAAGGCCGCGATGAATTCGTCCGCGTCCGCAGTGGATTCCATCCTTCTTTGCGCCTGCCCGGCCGAGGCGAGCCAGCAGACGGTCAGCGTCATGGCCAGTGCCAGGATTGCCGAAATAACCTTTTTCATCAAGACACCCCTCCCGATACCAAAACGATCCGCATCGCACTTCTCCGAAGAAAGCTCCTTGCCGATTCGCACGGTCACCCGTTCAGCCTGTACACCCACGAAATCATCTCATACGCCGATTTTTCTCCGGGAATTCGTTTCTTTGCACCTGTCACTCACCGGAATCATATCATACCCGCACAGATATTTCCAGTCGGCAGGAAAAAACGGATGCATCAAGAATACCGAAGGAAGGACCGTTTGATGCCTGCGGACGAAGCGGAGGCCGCATCCGCCGGCCGCGCGCATGCGGAATACGACCATGAGGGGTGACAGCGGTGAAGATCGGTATTCTCTCCGACACCCACGACCTGCTGCGTCCGGAGGTCATCGCGCACCTCCGGGACTGCGGCTGCATCCTGCACGGCGGGGACATCAGCAGCCCGGGGATCCTGGAGCGGCTGGGGGAGATCGCGCCGGTGAAGGTCGTGCGCGGGAACAACGAAAAGGACTGGGCGGAAGAGCTGCCGGTGTCGCTGGACTTTGCGCTGGGCGGGCTGCGGTTCTGCATGGCCCACAAGAAGAAGGATCTCCCCGGAGACCTGTCCGCTTTTGACGTGGTCATCTTCGGCCACTCCCACCGGTATGAGGAAGCCTGGCTGCCGTCCGCGGGCGGGCGGCGCACGCTGCTGCTCAATCCCGGCAGCTGTGGTCCTCGCAGATTTCTCCAGCCCATCACCCTGGCCGTGATGGAAATCACAGAAGACGGCTGGCAGGTGAAGCGGATCGAGATCCCGCACGCACCGAGAGAGGCCGCGCCGAAGCCCGGCACGGGCGACATCCGGCGCCAGATCGAGATCGTGGTCAAAGAGACGCAAAGGGGCCAGACCGTCGCCGCGATCGCGCAGCGGTACAGCCTGGACCCGGCGCTGGTCGAGCAGATCGCGAGGCTCTATGTCACGCACCCCGGCGTGACGGCGGACGGGATCATGACGAAGATGGGGCTGTGAGCCCTGCGTTCACCGCCTTACGAAGATGCTTTTCCCAGTTCTGCTCACGAAGCGGGCTCTCTCTGGACGTGCTGTCAAAGACCATGAACTCCGTCTCCTTACAGATCAATCAGCGTCAGCCTCAATCGACAAAAGACGCGTATTCGACGTGAACGGTTGCGGTGCGTCAGGATTCAGACGGCCCGGGATCGCTTTCATCCAGCAATCGGTTCAGGAATCTGTGCCGGTCCCGGATAAACATCTCCGTGATCCGGTAGCTGTCCGTTTCCTCGTATTCAATCGGATGGATGGAACCGGAATCAAAGCTCAGGATCTCCGAATCGGGCATGCCCAGCAGGATCGGCGAATGGGTCACGACGATAAACTGGGCGTTTTCTCCGGCGCAATGGATCATCTCGAGCATCAGCGTGAGCTGGCGCTGGGGCGAGAGCGCCGCTTCCGGCTCGTCCAGCAGATACATGCCGTTTCCGTTGAAGTTGTCCTGGGCAACGGCCAGGAAGCTTTCTCCGTGCGATTTTCTGTGATAATCCCTGGAAACCTCCGCATAGTCTTCCTCGGCGGTAGCGACATTGTAAAAGCTCTCCGCCCGCAGAAAATAGCCCCACCTGGCTTTGGACGGATTGCGGATCAGCCGGATCGCGTCGCACAGTTCGCTGTGGGTGTCCTTTGTCGAAAAATGATAGTTTCGGGTCCCGCCCTCCGGATTGAACCCATAGGCAATCGCGATGGCCTCCAGGAGGGTGGATTTTCCGCTGCCGTTTTCACCCACAAAAAAGGTAATGGGCTTTCGGAACTGCAGCACATCCAGATCCCGGATCGCCTCGATCTGACGAAGGTAGCTGTCCGGGGCAACCTCATCCCAGTCAATGGAAAACCCGCGGATATACAGTCCCATGCGCTCCTCCCTGTCTCGATGCCGTCAG
>CAMKAE010000044.1 GCA_946410395.1 uncultured Clostridia bacterium | reverse complement strand
TTCATCGGCCGGGGCCTGGACTACGCCATCTCCCTGGAGGGCAGCCTCAAGATGAAGGAGATCAGCTACATCCACTCCGAGGCCTACGCCGCGGGTGAGCTCAAGCACGGCACGATCAGCCTGATCGAGAACGGCACCCTGGTCATCGGCCTGCTGACCCAGAGTCAGCTCTATGAGAAAACCGTCTCCAACATGATGGAGTGCAAGGCCCGGGGCGCCTACCTCATGGGCCTGACCACCAACGGCAATTTCACCGTGGAGGACTCGGTGAACTTCACCGTCTATGTCCCCAAGACCGACGAGCACTTTGTCTCTTCCCTGGCGGTGGTGCCCCTGCAGCTGTTGGGCTATTACACCAGCGTCAACCGCGGCCTGGACGTGGACAAGCCCCGGAACCTCGCCAAGAGCGTTACGGTGGAGTGAGGCGCGAAGCTCCTCCACCGCTGCGGCGGTCCCCCTCACCGGCAAGCCGGGGAGGCTGGGGTCGTGAAGCAGAGGGATTGCTGTAAAAAAGGGTGCAGCAAAAGAGAAGCAGCAACCGGGGCGCGGCAAGCAGCGCCCCTACATCCCATACCTCCCTGTAGGGGCGCCGCTTGCTGCGCCCCCTTTTTCTTTTCGCATTTCACACTGCCCTTGCTCCCGGACTCCGCCGCAGCGACAGAGAGGTTTCCCGGGATGCAACCTTCCCCTTGCGCTTTTTCCCGCTTCCGTGTATAATGTGCCCATCGGAAACGTTGGACAACCGCATAATGGAACAGGAGGTCGGATCATGGCGATTCAGCTGATGCACTTTCCCAACCGGCACGGCGGGCTTCCTCTGCGCATTGCCAGGGGGCATTTCGCCACCAGCCACAGCCACTTCAACTACTATGTGGACCTGACCATGACCAAGCATCGGCTCTCCGAGGCGGAGACCGCCGCGGCGGAGCTGAGCGACAAGTTCTACACGTCCACCGTCATCGACACCATCCTCTGCCTGGACGGCACGGAGGTGATCGGCGCTTGCATGGCCGCGGAGCTCACCCGCGCCGGACATGTGAACATGAACGCCCATCAGACGATCTACGTCACCAAGCCGGAGCGCACCTCCGGGTCCCAGTTCATCTTCCGGGAGAACATCGCGCCGATGATCGTGGGCAAGCATGTGATCGTGCTGGCCGCGTCGATCACCACGGGCTACACGGCCCGCGCGGCCCTGGAGGCCATCCGCTATTACTGCGGCATCCCCGTGGGCGTGTGCGCGATCTTCAGCTGCGTGGAGGAGTGCGAGGGCTTCCCGGTGTTCAGCATCTACAACACAAAGAACGACCTGCAGGACTATGTCAGCACGTCCTCCCACGACTGCCCGCTGTGCAAGGCCGGCGTGAAGCTGGACGCGCTGGTCAACAGCCACGGGATTACGAGCTTCTGAGGGAAGCCCCTCCACCGCTGCGGCGGTCCCCCTCCCCGGCAAGCCGGGGAGGCTCAGGGTGATGTGTTGCACAAGTAAAAGAACGCAGCAAAAAGGGGCGCAGAAAAGAAAGGGGCGCAGAAAAGAAAGGGGCGCAGCAAGCGACGCCCCTACAGGAACCAATCGCGTGACGCGACTGCAACCAATGAATAGCAGCAGGCGGCTTCGGTGCTGATGCACCGGCACAACCCCCAGTCTCCCCAGCTTGCTGGGGAGATGTCGCCGCAGCGACAGAGGGGTTTCTCCGCCGACAACAAAAGGGGCGCAGCAAGCGGCGCCCCTACAGGAACCAATCGCGTGACGCGACTGCAATCAACGAAAAGCATCAGACGATCCGGTGTTGACGCACCGGCACAAACCCCAGTCTTCCCGGCTTGCCGGGGAGATGTCGCCGCAGCGACAGAGGGGTATCTCCGTAGGGGCGCCGCTTGCTGCGCCCCTTTTTTCTGCACCTCAATCAAGGGCCGCCCTGGCGACAGAAGGGGCCTCACTGTAGGGGCGCCGCTTGCTGCGCCCCTTATACTATGCCCTTTTTTATGCCCTTTATGCTGCGCCTCGATCAAAGGCCTCCCCGCCGACAGATGGGTCTCAAACCCTTCCCGCATCCCCCAGAAACTCCCTCAGCGTCCGCACAGCCGTGCCGTCCAGGGCGGTGTCGGGGGCCGCGTGCCACAGGGACTGCAGAATGGCCTCCTCGGCGCATTCCCCGGCGGCGCGGAAGGGCAGGTTGATCTTCTCTTCCCGCAGGATCGTCTGGGTGAGAAAGCTGCCGCCGGCGCTCACCGGCGCGGCCGTGGTGAAGCCCACGGCGATCTCGCCGCTGCCGTGTCCGATGTAGGACCCCAGGCGTGCCATGCCCACCGAGGTGCGGCGCAGCACTCGCTTGAGCTGCCGCTGTGACAGGGGCAGGTCCGTGGCCAGCACCAGGATGATGCTGCCCCGGTCGGACTCGGCCAGGCCCTCGGGCAGGGCGGTCAGGCGCAGGTCCTTCGAGACCCCGTAATTGCTCTGAACCAGCACGCCCAGGGTGTAGGTTCTGCCGTCCAGCGCCATCAGGCGCGAGGCGGACCCGATGCCGCCCTTCAGGCCGTAGCACACGGTGCCCCGGCCGGCGCCCACCGCGCCCTGGGCGAAATCGGCGGACGCGCTCTCCAGCGCCGCGAAGACCTCGGCTTCCCCGATCGGCCGGCGGGCGATGTCGCTCAGGCGGCTGTCGTTGCACTCGCATACCACCGGGTTCACGCTGGTCAGCCCCGGGTTCAGGCGCAGCATCCAGGACACCAGCGCGTCGTGCACCTTGCCCACGTTTAGGGTGTTGGTCAGGGCGATCGGGGTCTCCAGGGTGCCCAGCTCCTCCACCTGCACCAGCCCCAGGGTCTTGCCGTAGCCGTTGAACACGCAGGCCGCGGCGGTCTTTTTTTCGGTGAAGGGATTGTCCCCCGGCGGCAGGATCACCGTCACGCCGGTGTGACAGCGGCCTTCGTCCACGGTGGCGTGCCCCACCCGCACCCCGGGCACGTCGGTGATCCGGTTGCCGGGGCCGTGGGAGAGATTCCCGATGTTCATGTTCATGTCGCTCGCCTCCTCGGGGCGATTATACCGCCGATGGCGCGCCGGCGCAAGGCGTGCGCGGCCGCCGCAAAGGTACAGAAAAAAGACAGCCGTTCGCTTGACAAGGCTCCCTCCGGCCTGTATTCTTATAGAAGCTTTGGAGTATATCCGGGCGCCGGTACGGCGCAGAGGCGCCGTCACACAAACGAATGAGGAGGCCGAGTACATGAAGAAGTTTCTTGTCCTGCTGCTGGCAGCGTGCATGATCCTGTCCTGCACCGCCGCCCTGGCCGGTGACGGCACTTACACCGTGCTCTACAGCGGTGAAGTCAGCACCCTGAATTACCTGATCACCTCCACCGCCAACGATTTCGCCCTCGCGTCGAACATCATCGACACCCTGGTGGAATATGACAACCTGGGCAACGTCATCCCCTGCCTGGCCGAGAGCTGGGAGACCAGCGAAGACGGCCTGACCTGGACCTTCCACCTGCGCAAGGGCGTCAAGTGGTTTGACTGCGACGGTGCCGAGGTGGCCGAGCTGACCGCCAACGACTTCGTGGCCGCGATGAAGTACATCCTGACCCCGGAGTATGTCAGCTCCGTGGCCAAGCAGGTCTTCTCCTCCGGCGTCGTGAACGCGGAAGCCTACTACAACGGGGAAGTCACCGACTTCGCCGAGGTGGGCGTCAAGGCCGTGGACGACTACACCCTGCAGTACACCCTGGCCAATCCCGTGCCCTACTTCCTCTCCGCCACCACCTATGTGACCTTCATGCCGGCCTACGGCCCGCAGCTGGAGGAGCTGGGCGCCGACTTCGGCGTGGACAACGCGAGCCTGTACTACTGCGGTGCGTACATCCTGCAGGTCTATGAGCCCCAGAGCCAGCGCCTGCTCGTGAAGAACGAGAACTACTGGGATGCCGAGCACGTCTACATCGACGCGGTCAACAGCATCTACAACGCCGAGTCCGCCACGCTGGCCCCCTATTATGTGCTCAGCGGCGAGGTGGACGCCGCCTCTCTGAGCAACGACATCATCGACGACTGGACGGCCGAGCATCCGGAGCTGGTGACCAAGAGCCGCTCCGACCTGCAGTACAGCTACTTCTATTGCTTCGACTTTGATCCCCAGTACGAGGCGGAGTACGGCCCGGAGAACTGGAAGATCGCCGTGAACAACAAGAACTTCCGCCTCTCCCTGGCCACTGCCATGGACCGCGTGTACTCCCTGTTCGCCGAGGACTCCGAGAATCCCGAATCCCTGCTGGAGAACACCATCACCCCGCCGGCCTTCGCGGCCGTGGACGGCAAGGACTTCGCCGCCCTGAGCGCCTTTGACGGCATCGCCGATCTGCTCTACAACCGCGCCGACGAGGCCGGCAGCATTGCGAAGGCGCAGGCCTACCGCGACGCCGCTAAGGCCGAGCTGGCCGAAGCCGGCTGCACCTTCCCCGTGACCGTGGTCCTGACCTACAAGACCAACGACGCCAACTGGGCCAGCCAGGTGCAGCTGATCAAAGATCAGATGGAGGAAGTGCTGGGCAAGGACTATGTCAACATCGTCCTCTACGCCGGCCCCGCCGACAGCTTCCTGACCGCCACCCGCCGCAGCGGCAAGTACAGCATCATGCGCTGCAACTGGGGCGCGGACTACGCGGATCCCGAGACCTGGACCGATCCCTTCGCCGCCGGCAACAACTACAACTTCATGGACAAGGCGCTGGAGAACGGCAGCCCCGAGACCATTGCCGACCTGACCACCTACTACGCGATGGTGGAGGAAGCCAAGGCCGAGACCGCCGACACCGCCAAGCGCTATGACCTCTTCGCCGCCGCAGAGGCCTTCCTGATCAAGAACGCCTTCGTCCTGCCCTACCGCACGGAGACGGCCGACTATCAGGCGACCAAGCTGAACGTGTACGAGAGCGAGTACGCGCCCTTCGGCCTGTGCAACAGCCGCTACAAGTTCATGCACCTCTACGACCACTACATCACCGCCGAGGAGAACGCGGCCTTCTTCGCCGAGTGGCAGGCCGCCCTGGGCGAATGAACTTCGGGCTGAATTCTGACTGACGAGGGGGAGAAATCCCGCGGAATCGCGGGGTTTCTCCCTTCCGTGTTTTCATCGCTCATCCTGTGGGAGGAAAAACTGCGTGAACAAATCGAGGCTGAAACGGATCGGCAGGGGCATCCGGGCAAAGCTCCGGGTGCTGCTGAGCCCGGCCATGCTGCTCTACATCCTGAAGCGGCTGCTGCGCTCCCTGCTAACGCTCATCCTGATCATGACCATCGTTTTCTGCCTGTCGCGGCTGATGCCCGTGGAGGGCTATTACAAGAACGCGGACAAGATGACGCCGGAAATGAAGCAGGCGGTGCGCGACCAGCTGGGCCTGGACGACAACATCTTTGTTCAGTTGGGCAATTTCTACGGCCGTCTGCTGCGCGGAGACCTCGGGACCAGCTATGTATACCGGCAGAACAAGCCGGTATGGGACATCCTCAAGGACAAGCTCCCGATCTCGATCCGGCTGGGCTCCATGGCCATCGTGCTCTCGATGATCCTGGGCATTCCCATGGGCACGCTGATGGCGCGCTTCAAGAACAAGATCCCGGACCACATGGGTACGGGCTTCATTGTGCTGATCCAGGCGGTGCCGATGGTGGTGTTCTGCCTGTTCATCAAGCTCTTCGGCTACCAGTGGCTGGGCCTGAAGGCGACGCAGCTGTTCTCCAACTGGACCTGGGAATACTGGATCCTGCCCGTGATCACCCTCTCCCTGGGCAACACGGCGTATTACGCGATGTGGATCCGCCGCTACATGGTGGATGAGGGCAACAAGGACTATGTCTCCCTTGCCCGGATCAAAGGCGCCGGGGAGGGCCGGATCATGTTCCGGCACATCTTCCGCAACGCCTTTGTGCCGATGGTGCAGTACATTCCCTCCTCCTTCCTCAACACGGTGGTGGGCTCCATCTATGTGGAGGCCTACTTCAGCGTGCCCGGCATGGGCGGCCTGCTGGTGGACGTGATCAAGAAGCAGGACAACGCCATGATCCTGGGCATCGTGCTGATCTACGCCTGCGTGGGCATCATCGGCCTGATCCTGGGCGACCTGCTGATGGTCCTGCTGGATCCGCGCATCAGCCTGGCAAAGAAAAGAGGTGGGGCCGCATGAAGCTGAGCGATCATCATCCCGCGGTCAGACAGCTGGAGGACGGCGTCACCGACGCGCTGCGCGGCTACACGGACGAGGAGCTCTTTGCCAGGGTGCCCTTCAACGAGGAGGAGGCCGAGCGCACCGGCAGCGCGAGCTACTCCTACTGGCGCTCCACCTTCCGGGCTTTCCGGCACAACGTGGTGGCCATGGTGGTCCTTGCGCTGCTGGTGATCGTGGTGGTCTTCACCCTGATCCAGCCGCTGCTGCCCGGGCAGTTCTCCCCGACGGAGATCAGCAAGGGCGAGAACGGCATGCCGCTGAAGAACACGGCCCCCGACAGCGTCCACCTGATGGGCACCAACGCCACGGGCCAGGACCTGTGGAGCCGCGTGTGGGCCGGGACGCGCAACTCGCTGCTCATCAGCTTCACCGTCGCCATCATCGAGGCCGTGGTGGGCATCCTCGTGGGCGTGCTGTGGGGGTATGTGCGCTGGCTGGACTATATCCTCACGGAGATCTACAACATTGTGGACAATGTGCCCTCCACGCTGGTGCTGATCCTGCTCTCGCTGATCCTGCGCCCCGGCGTGTTCACCATCATCTTTGCCCTGACCATCACCGGCTGGATCGGCATGGCGCGCTTCATCCGCAACCAGGTGCTGATCATCCGCGACCGGGAGTACAACATCGCCTCCCGGACCCTGGGCACCTCCACCGGGCGCATCATCTTCCGCAACCTGCTGCCCTACCTGGTGTCGGTCATCATGCTGCGGATGGCCCTGTCCATCCCCGGTGCCATCGGCAGCGAGGTTTTCGTGACCTACATCGGCCTGGGCGTGCCCATCGAGACCTGCACCCTGGGCAACCTGATCTCCACCAGCCTGGCGCTGATCTCCACCAAGCAGGCCTACCAGCTGATCTTCCCGGTCGTGGTGGTGTCCTTTATCACGGTCTCGTTCTACATCGTGGGCAACGCCTTCTCCGACGCGGCGGATCCCCGGAACCATGTGTGAGGAGGGGCGGACATGAACAAACGCTGCATTTTGTCCGTCCGGGACCTGCATGTGGTCTTCCGCCTCCGGAACCGCAAGCTCCATGCCCTGCGGGGCGTGAACCTGGACGTGTATGAGGGCGAGACCATCGCCATCGTGGGGGAGAGCGGCAGCGGCAAGTCGGTGCTGAACAAGAATTTCATCGGCTTGCTGGACAACAACGGCCGCATCACCGGCGGCAGCATCCGCTATTATCCGCGCATCTGGGAGCACCTGGGCCGGGAGAAGGACCGGGGCGAGGATGAACAGGGCGAGTACGTGGAGCTGGCGGGCCTGGGCCGGAGCAAGAACTGGCGCGGCATCCGGGGCGGCCAGGTGTGCATGATCCCCCAGGACCCCATGACCAGCCTGAACCCGCTCAAGACCATCGGCTGGCAGCTCACCGAGGCGCTGAAGCTCAACCGCGGCCTGCGCGGCCAGCAGGCCTACGACGAGGCCATCCGCCTGCTGGAGGACGTGCAGATCGACAATCCCGAGGAGCGCTACTGGCAGTATCCCCATGAGTTTTCCGGCGGCATGCGGCAGCGGGTGGTCATCGCCATCGCCATCGCCTGCAATCCCCGGATCCTGATTTGCGACGAGCCCACCACCGCCCTGGACGTGACGATCCAGGCCCAGGTGCTGCAGCTGATCCGCGAGGTGAAGGAGAAGTACGGGCTCACGGTGATCTTTATCACCCACGACCTGGGCGTGGTGGCCAACGTGGCGGACCGGGTCGCGGTGATGTATGCCGGCGAGATCGTGGAGATCGGCCGGACCGAGGAGGTCTTTTTCAAGCCCCAGCACCCCTATACCTGGGCGCTGCTGTCCTCCCTGCCCCAGCTGGGCACAAAGGGCGAGGACCTGCTGGCCATCCGGGGTACGCCCCCGAACCTGTTCAAGGAGATTACCGGCGACGCCTTCGCGCCCCGGAACCCGGACGCCATGCTCATCGAGCACCTGGCCGAGCCGCCGGTGTTCGAGGTGTCGCCGACCCACAGCGCCAGAACCTGGCGCCTGGATCCCCGCGCGCCTGAATCAAAGCCGCCCAGGCCCATCCGGAAGCTGAAGAAACTGGGAGGTGAGCGGGATGCCTGAGGACAACCGGGAAGTGCTGCTCAGCGTCCGGGACCTGCGGGTCGCCTTCGGCAGCCGTCGCCACCGTTTCGAGGCGGTGAAGGGCGTCAGCTTTGACATCCACAAGGGCGAGACCTTCGGCATTGTGGGGGAGAGCGGCTCCGGCAAGACCACGATCGGCCGGGCGATCATCCGGGTTTATCCGGCCGCGGCGGGCAGCGTGACCTTTCACGGCAAGCAGATCTCCGGAGAGCTGAGCGCGGCGGACCGCCACTGGGTGACGGACAAGATCCAGATGATCTTCCAGGACCCCATGGCCAGCCTGAACGAGCGGGCCAAGATCGACTACATCGTCTCCGAGGGCCTGCTGGGACGCGGGCTGGGCAAGATCGAGATCCGGGCGCGGGTGGCCCAGGCCCTGCGGGACGTGGGCCTGCTGCCGGAGTTCGCCACCCGTTTCCCGCACGAGTTCTCCGGCGGACAGCGCCAGCGCATCGGCATTGCCCGGGCGCTGGTGATGAACCCGGAGCTGATCATCGCCGACGAGCCCATCTCCGCCCTGGACGTCTCCATCCGGGCCCAGGTGCTGAACCTGATGCGCAAGCTGCAGCAGGAGCGGGGGCTGACCTATCTGTTCATCAGCCACGACCTGTCGGTGATGCGCTTCATCTGCGACCGGATCGCCGTGGTGCACAAGGGCGAGATCGTCGAGCTGGCGGACACGGAAACCCTGTTCCGCCGGCCGCTGCACCCCTACACCCAGGCGCTGCTCTCCGCCATTCCCATCCCCAATCCGGTGATGGAGCGGCAGAAGGTGCTCAAGGTGTACGACCCGTCCTGCCATCACTACGAGGGCGATCCGCCGGTCTTCACCGAGGTGGAGGAAAACCATTTCCTGCTGGCCAACTATGAGGAGCTGGCAAAACTGCAAGGACGCTGGGCGTAGAGCGCCGCGCAAGGAGGAGACATGAAACCGCAAACCCTGGTCGCATCGCTGTCCGTGCCCCTGCCGGAGGACATCCTGAAGCACAAGTGGGCCGGCCGCCTGGCGGACGCGTGCGCGGCCATCGACACGCGCCTGTCGGGGGAGCTGCCGCAGATGCTCCGGGCCCGCCTGCTGGTGGAGCGGGAGCGCCTGCGCCGCCTGCCCTTGCAGTACCCGTGGAACCGCGCGGAGGCCTTTGCGAAGCTCCGGGAGCTCGTCCCGGACATCACGGAGGATGAGCTCGACGCCTGCGAGCGGGAGGGGCGCGTCAATTTCCTGTATCTCGACGGGGAGAAGCGCTACTTCCTGCGCTTTCACCGGAGCCTGATGCGCTTCCCGGATTTCCGGGCACGGCGGGGCGAGAACAGCCCTGCGTCCCCCTGGCTCGACCCGATGATCGCGCAGATCCGGGAGCAGGGCAGCCTGGGGCGGCGCATCACCCTGGAGGCCTCCATCCGGCCCGCGGATGACGCGTTCGTCCCCGGGACCTACCGGGCCTGGCTGCCGCTGGCGGCGGAGACGGCCCAGCAGCGCCGCGTCGAGGTGCTGGCCGGGGACCCGGACGCCATGGCCCCCGCGGACGCGCCGGCGCGCACAGCCTACTGGGAGCGCACGCTCACGGAGAACAAACCCTTCACCCTGCGCTACCGCTATGAGAGCCGCGTCGTGTACGCCGACCCCCTGAACCGGCCGACGCCCGCGGATGCGCTCTATCCGGCAGCCCCGGCCCCCGGCCCGGAGGACCTGGCGGAGGACGGCACCTTCATTCGCTTCACGCCGTATCTGCGCGCCCTGGCGGCGGAGGTGACCGCCGGCGCGCAGAGCCCCGCGCAGAAGGCGTGGCAGATCTACGCTTTCGTCACCACCCGGGTGAAATACAGCTTCGTGCGGCAGTATTTCTGCATCGATGACCTCGGGGAATACTGCGCGGTGAACCTGATGGGCGACTGCGGTCTGCAGGCGCTGCTGTTCATCAACCTGTGCCGGATCGCGGGGATCCCCGCCCGCTGGCAGAGCGGCCTGTCCATCGACGCCGACGGCGCCGGGGATCACGACTGGGCGCAGTTCTGGCTCGAGGGCTGGGGCTGGCTCTTCGCGGATCCGTCCTTCGGCGGCGGGGCGTACCGGGCCGGCGCACAGGATCGCTGGCGCTTCTATTTCGGCAACCTGGACCCCACGCGCATGGCTGCGAACCGGGTGTTCATGGCGCCGCTGCAGCCGGAGGAGGATTTCCTGCGCCTGGATCCCTACGACAGCCAGGAGGGGGAGATCAGCCGGATCGAGCGCCCGCAGCCCTTTGTGGGGCGCGAGGTGGACAGCGACGTCCGCGTGGTGGAGATGGAGCCGCTGCTCTGACAGGACCGGGAAAAGGTTGACATCTGCTGTTTATGGAATTATAATGATGAAACGGATCGTCAGATCAAGAAAGGAGATATCAGGACATGAAAAGATTGCTTGTTTCGCTGCTTTGCATGATGATGCTTGTTTCCGCTGCGTTTGCGGAGGAAGGCGTCCTCCGCATGGTCCCTCAGACCAAATATGTCAACACCAACGTCATGACGCCGGAATCCTGTCCGAATGTCGTGCTGACGCCTTACGGTGTCTATGAGCGTTTCACAGCATGCTCCGTTGAGCCCATGTACGTCACCTTCCCGATGCCGGAAGGGGCTCAGGCTTCCAGCTTTGACCTGGATTCGGTCCACGCTTTGGATGTGGCAAAGGGGATCCAATATACCTGGCAGATCAGCAACGACTATTCTATGGAAGATCTTCTGATCGAATGTGAAAACGACGAGGATATCCTCCACGACGGGACTGACGGTGTCGCCGCATATATCAGCCCCGACCGCAAACGGGCCTACGCGCTGGTCAATGTATCCGGCATCGCCAAGCGCACCCGCGTCAGGATTACGCTGCTGTACGACGATCTTCGTGCCAACGCCTCCGCCGATGAGGTCCGGCGTATCCTCACGGAGGGCATTGAGGCTGAAATCGCCCGCGTGCAGGCCGGAACGGTCGCCAGGAGCGATGTTCATTGGTCTGCCCCCTACAAGAAAATCAGGATGCAAACCAAAGAGTACACATATGTCGACCTGATGCTCCGCATTGACGATATCCTGATGACGAGGCCCGACGGAAAGCAGTACCCGATGGACGTCCTGGAATTGGACGATGATCGTCTGCTGGGGCTCTTCTGGATGAATGTTGGCATGACCGCGACGGTAGAACTCGAGATCGATTCGGGATACTCATATATCGAGCATGTGAAAAAAGAACACCCGGAACAGGTTCATGCGTTTACACTCTCCAACGGGGCAAAAGGTGACTGGTATGTGGCTTATTTCGGCAGTGACGGCAAATCCGTTTACTCAATCTATCTATCGTTCGTGTTGACAGATAAGGCGGACAGGCAGCATGACAAGCCGTTGTATCTCAACCTTCAATTCAGCGCGAAAGGCTTCGAATGGGAGGACGTTGACGAATTCCTCAAAGAGCTGGAAGGCATGGCAGCGTCCGTCAGCGTGGTCGATCCGTCTCAGGATCCTTATGTTCCCGGCCCGGAAAAGACGGAGCCTGCCGCTGTGACGGCGGAACCAGAGAACACGGAAACACAGCCTGACGCATCGGAGAACTGGACCTGCCTCAACTGCGGCACTGAGAACTCCGGCAAATTCTGCACGGAATGCGGCAGCGCCAAACCGTGGATTTGCCCCGCCTGCGGCAAACCGTGCAACACAAACTTCTGTCCCGAGGATGGCACCCCCAAGCCCTGATGCGGGATCAAACCATGGAAATACGCCCGGACGGACAGTTGCCGGGCGTATTTCCGTGACCCCGGCGACAAAGGACGCGGAGCCGCTGGCTTGACCGTTTACCGGGGCCGTGCTATAATGACTCCGGCCATTCTATGGGAAGGGGGGAGCACAGTTGTTTGACGTGAAGGGCGAGCGGGTCGTGCTGGTG
>CAMKAE010000043.1 GCA_946410395.1 uncultured Clostridia bacterium | reverse complement strand
TGCTCGGCAACGGCATGGCCTTCGAGGGGCTCCGCATCGGGGCCCCTGTTGACCGCGTGGGAGAGCTGGTCTTCACCACCGGCATGGAAGGGTATCTGGAGACCCTGACCGACCCCAGCTACTACGGGCAGATCGTCACCCACTCCTTTCCGATGGTCGGCAACTACGGCCTGATCCCGGAGGACTTTGAAGGCGGGAGTGCCCTGTTCGGATACATCGTCCGGGAGCTGTGCGGCGCGCCCTCCAATTTCCGCAGCGAGGGCGCATTGGACGGCTGGCTGAAGGCCCGGGGCATCCCCGGCCTGTGTGGCGTGGACACCCGGGAGATCGTGCGCCTCACAAGGGAGCAAGGCGTGATGAACGCCCTGATCTGCGACGAGGTGCCCGCCGATCTGTCCGCAGTCCGGGACTTCCGGGTGGAGCACGCGGTGGCCTCCGTCACCTGCAGAGAGAAGATCCGCTTCCCCGCAGAGGGGGAGGAGAAATGCCGGGTCGCCCTGATGGACTACGGCGCCAAGCGGAACATCCTCCGCTCCCTTCTGCGGCGGGGCTGCGCGGTCACCGTCTTCCCTGCGGACACTCCCGCGGAGGCGGTGCTGGCGGAGGATCCTGACGGCATCATGCTGTCCAACGGCCCCGGCGATCCCAAGGAGAACACCGGCTGCATCGCTCAGCTGCGGAAGCTCCTGGGACGAAAGCCGGTCTTCGGCATTTGCCTCGGGCATCAGCTGACCGCCTTGGCCCTGGGCGGGGACACAGTGAAGCTGAAATACGGCCACCGGGGCGGGAACCAGCCCGTGAAGGACCTGAAAACCGGCCGCACCTGGATCACCAGCCAGAACCACGGCTACGCGGTGGTCGCCGGGAGCCTCCGGGGCACCGGCACGGAGTCCTTCGTCAACGCCAACGACGGCAGCTGCGAGGGGATGGATTACCCGGACCTCGATTGCTTCACGGTACAGTTCCACCCGGAGGCCTGCCCCGGCCCGCAGGACACCGGCTTTCTCTTTGACCGGTTCATCGCCATGATGGAGGAGAAGAAGCATGCCTAAGGACACATCCATCCGGAAAGTGCTGGTCATCGGCTCCGGGCCCATCGTGATCGGCCAGGCGGCGGAGTTCGACTACGCCGGTGCCCAGGCCTGCCGGGTGCTGAAGGCCGAGGGCGTGGAGGTGGTGCTGGTGAACTCCAACCCCGCCACCATCATGACGGACACTCATCTGGCGGACGAGATCTACCTGGAACCCATGAATGCGGCGACCCTGCGGCGCATCATCGAGAAAGAGCGCCCGGACGGTCTGCTGGCCGGGCTGGGAGGCCAGACCGCCCTGACCCTGGCCATGCAGCTGAGCCGGGACGGCACCCTGGCCGAATTCGGCGTGCGGTTGCTGGGCTCGCCCATCGAGGCCATCGAAAAGGCGGAGGACCGGGAAAAGTTCAGGGACACCATGGAGGCCATCGGCCAGCCCTGCGTCCCTTCGGAGATCGCCGGGAACCTTGATGCTGCACTCAGCGCCGCCCGAACCATCGGCTATCCAGTGATCGTGCGTCCGGCCTACACCCTGGGCGGCACCGGCGGCGGTATCGCCCAGTGCGAGGAGGAGCTGCGGGAGATTGCGAGGGCCGGCTTGGACGCCTCTCCCATCCGGCAGATCCTGGTGGAAAAGTGCATCGCCGGATGGAAGGAGATCGAATTCGAGACCATTCGGGATGCCTTGGGCAACTGCATCGCCGTCTGCTCTATGGAGAACGTGGACCCCGTGGGCGTTCACACCGGGGACAGCGTGGTGGTCGCCCCGGCCCTGACCCTCTCCGACCGGGAATACCAGATGCTCCGGACGGCCTCCCTGCGGATGATCGAGGCCTTGGGCATCGTGGGCGGCTGCAACTGCCAGTTCGCCCTGAACCCGGCTTCCTTTGAGTACGCGGTGATCGAGGTCAATCCCCGGGTCAGCCGCTCCTCCGCCCTGGCCAGCAAGGCCACCGGCTACCCCATCGCCAAGGTTTCCACCCGCATTGCCCTGGGCTATACCCTGGACGAGATCCCAAATGACATCACGGGAAAGACCTGCGCCTGTTTTGAGCCGGCACTGGACTATGTGGTGGTGAAGTTCCCCAAGTGGCCCTTCGACAAGTTTCAGGGCTCCTCCCGGCATCTGGGCACCCAGATGAAGGCCACCGGGGAGGTCATGGCCATCGGCCAGCGCTTCGAGGAGGCCCTGATGAAGGCCGTCCGCGGCGCGGAGATCGGCCTGGACACCCTGAACGCCCCTCCTCTCTCCGCTTCGCCCCTCCGGGAGCGCCTCTCTGCCCAGGACGACCGCCGGCTGTTCACCGTCTTCGAGGCGCTGAAGGCAGGGCTTTCCGTCGATGAGATCTTTGATCTCACGAAGATCGACCGCTTCTTCCTGTACAAGCTGCAGGCCATGGCGGAGCTGGAAAGCAAGGTTCAGCGGGAAGGGCTCGGCGAGGGCGACTATGCCCGGCTCAAGCGCCTGGGCTACCCGGACGCCGCCATCACCCGGCTTTCCGGGGAGGAGAACCTCCCCGGCTGGCCCCTCAGCTACAAGATGGTGGACACCTGCGGCGCGGAGTTCGCCGCGCAGACGCCTTATTTCTACTCCTGCACAGACAGCGCCTGTGAATCCCGTGCCATGAAGCGCAGCGGCAGGCCCGTGGTGATGGTGCTGGGCTCCGGCCCGATCCGGATCGGCCAGGGCATCGAGTTCGACTACTCCTCCGTGCACTGCGTGTGGACGCTGCGGGAGATGGGCTATGACGTGGTGATCGTCAACAACAACCCGGAGACCGTCTCCACCGACTACGACACCGCCGACCGCCTGTACTTCGAGCCCCTGACCCCGGAGGACGTGATGGCCATCATCGCGGTGGAGAAACCTATGGGTGTGGTGGTGGCCTTCGGCGGGCAGACTGCCATCAAGCTGACGAAAACCCTGGCTGAACACGGCATCCGCATCCTGGGCAACAGCGCGGAGTCCATCGACATCGCCGAGGACCGGGAGCGCTTCGACGCCCTGCTGGAGTCCTTCCACATCCGCCGTCCGAAGGGGCTGGCGGTCCGAACGCTGGAGGAGGCCCTGGAGGCTGCTGACGCCCTGGGCTATCCCGTGCTGCTGCGCCCCTCCTATGTGATCGGCGGGCAGAACATGACCATCGCCCGCGCGCCGGAGCAGGTCCGGGCCTACATGGCGCGCATCCTGGCCCTCGGCATCGACAACCCGGTGCTCATCGACCAGTATCTGCCGGGGATCGAGCTGGAGGTGGACGTGATCTCCGACGGGGAGAGCGTGCTGATCCCCGGCATCATGGAGCATATCGAGCGGGCGGGAGTTCACTCCGGGGACTCCATCGCCGTCTATCCGCCATACAACCTGAACGACAAGTTCACGGGCATCATCTGCGAGAGCAGCGAAAAGCTGGCCCTGGCCCTGGGCACCAGGGGCCTGTTGAACATCCAGTATCTGATCTATCACGATGAGCTGTACGTCATCGAGGTCAATCCCCGGGCCAGCCGCACCGTGCCCTACATCAGCAAGGTGACGAAGGTTCCCATGGCGGACCTGGCCGCAAAGGTCATGCTGGGGGCGAAGCTGGCGGATCTGGGCTATGGCACCGGGCTGTACCGGAGGCCGCCCTATGTGGCGGTGAAGGTGCCGGTGTTCTCCTTTGAGAAGCTGGCCGACGCGGACAGCATTCTCGGTCCGGAGATGAAGTCCACCGGCGAGGTGCTGGGGGTGGGCGCCTCCCTGCCGGAGGCGCTGTTCAAGGGGCTCACCGCTGCTGGACTGACCGTGCCCGCGCTCACCGGCGGCGCCGGCATCCTCCTCAGCGTGCCGGACCACGACGCGGAGGAGATCCTCACCCCAGCAAAGCGCTTTGCCGATCTGGGCCTGCGTCTCTACGCCACCCCGGACACCGCGAAGGCCATCGCCGCCCTGGGCATCCCGGTGACCCCTGTGGCGGGCGCCGCGGACGGGGACGACATTCCCCGCCTGATGGAGGCCGGGGAGATTCACGTCCTCGTCTACACCGGCGCCGTCCACGACGCCACTGTGGGGGACTACACGGCCCTGCACCGCAAGGCCATGCAGCTGGGCATTCCCTGCCTGACCAGCCTCGACACGGCCCGGGCCCTGGCAGACAGCCTGGCGAGCCGCTTCAACGCCGGCAACACGGAGCTGGTGGATCTGGTTCACATGCGGAGCGAGCGCCAGCGCATCCCCTTCACCAAAATGCAGTCCTGCGGCAACGACTACCTCTTCATCGAGAACTTCGACGGCCGCATCACCTGCCCGGAAGCCCTGTGCGTGCGGCTGTGCGCGCCCCACTGGGGCATCGGGGCGGACGGTATCGTGCTGATCGAGGACTCCGCCGCCGCTGACGCAAAGATCCGTTCCTTCAACCGGGACGGCAGCGAGGGAAAAATGGCGGGCAACAATATCCGCTGTGCCGCCAAATACCTCCACGACCGGGGCATTGTGCCACGGGAGCGGATGACCATTGAGATGGCCGGACAGCTCCACCGCCTTGAGGTCTATCTCCGGGACGGCCTGGCAAATTCCGTCTCCGCGGACATGGGCACAGTGTCCTTCGACGCGGCGGAGATCCCGGTCTCCCTGGGCCTCCCGGAGGTGGTGAACGTGCCCCTGTCCATCGGCGGCCGGCAGGACCGGGTGACCTGCGTCTCCGTGGGCAATCCCCACTGTGTCGTCTTCACCGATGCCGTCGACGGGATCGACCTGGCCAAAGTCGGGCCGCTCTTCGAGCACGCGCCCTGCTTCCCAGACCGGATCAACACGGAATTCGTCCGAGTCATCAACCGGACCACCCTGCGCCTCCGGGTCTGGGAGCGGGGCAACGGGGAGACCCTGGCCTGCGGCACCGGCGCCTGTGCAGCCGTGGCCACTGCGGTGCGTCTTGGCCTGTGCGACCCGGGAAAGGACATCCTGGTGAAGCTCCCCGGCGGAGACCTGACGGTCCGGGAGGAGGGCGGCCGGATGACCCTCACCGGGGAGACAGTCTCGGTGTTCGAGGGGACGCTTGTCTATTGACGGCACCTGGCACAAGCCGGCGAGGAGGATACAAGCACACGATGCATCTTCTCTTTGGCACTGTATCGGATGTTCATGCCTGCCGCATCCCGCTGCTGAAGCTGGAAGGCAATGACTATACCCGAACGGGGAGATTCTCAGCTGCAATTTCAGAATCTTCCCGTTCGGGAATTTTGGGTCAGAACACATTGACATTGCACCCGATCGGGAATACAGTATAATCAAAAGGGTGATTCGATGCGAACCGACAAAATTGCCACCTTTGTCCGGGCGAGCCGGAAGGCTGCGGGTCTGACCCAGAAGGAATTCGCCATCCGCTCCGGCCTCGGCTGCGCTTTGTGCACGACCTGGAGCAGGGAAAGGAAACCGTGCACCTGGACAAGGTCAACCAGGCTTTAGCCATGTTCGGAATGGAGGCCGTGCCGTGCCGGATCGAACGGAAAGCGGAGGAGGACCGGCCGTGAACGTGCTTCGTCAAGCCGGCGTGTATGTCCGGGACCGCTTCGCGGGGCTGATCCAGAAGACGGACGATGACCCAACGTAAAATAGCCGCCCCCGAAGAGGCGGCAACAGCGTTCACTCAAAGACCAGTTCGGCAAGGATGATCTCCTCGGCACGGTGCCGGATACTGTTCATACGAGCGGCCCAGGCCATCTGATCCCGGGCTTTGAGGGACTCGTCAACTCCCTCAGCGGCAGCCATCACAGGGATCATCATCTCGAGCCGGGCAGCACAACTGCGGTCAATCTGTGCCAGGTGGTCGTACAGCCGGCCGGACAGGAGCAGCCGTTCGTACAGGCCGGGGCGATGCTCCTCCAGGTACGCCTTCCGCATCCGGCCATAGCGGCCGATGGCCTGTCCGGCAGTTTCGGAGAGCGTCAGATCGGGAAGGTAATAGTCACCGTGAAGTGTGTAGTGGAAGCCGTTTTCTGTCATTTCAACCGGCAAATGTGTCATGGTGAGATTCTCCTTTCTCGGCAGATCCTGTTTCTTTACCCAAATGATTCGACCAAATCCTGTTTCTACCCAAACTCCTGAGGATTGGGTAAATCCCGAAATACCGCAGAATCTTCACCCTCAAATACCCAAACCGTCATGTAATACGGTTCTATTTGGGTATGCGCGACCACAAGATATTGTGTTTGGCAATTAAACTATTATACTGCATGTTGTGTTATTGATCGATATTGAACGTTCAGGAGCGATTCAAGTCCTGTTTCCCGCACTTCGCGAGCCCTTGTAAATCAAGGGCTCGCGACTTCGTTTACCCCAAAATACGACAATCATACGACAATTGTACGACAATTGATTTTACATCGCATCGATGAAGGCCTGCATCCGGTTGGCGCTCGCCTGACGCATGGTGGCCGTCACATGCCCGTAACGGTCCAGCGTGAAGGCGGCTGAATAGTGCCCCATGTTCTCCTGGAGGGTCTTGATGTCATCCCCCGCCATGATACTATTGACCGCGAATGTATGCCGCAGATCATGAACGCGGTGATGCTCCAGACCAGCGGCTTTCAGGATTTTCTGGAACTGTTTCCAAACTGTGGGCTGGGACAAGTGGCTGCCGTCGGCGTGTGTGAAGACCAGGCCCGGAAACTCTCCTTCATCCCAGAGATCCCCGGCGGCCTTTTTCTTTCTTTCCTGGTCTTCCTTATGTGCAGCCAGTGTCTTCATGACAAAAGGTGCCGGCATGATGGTCCTGGTCTTTCCGTTCTTCAGGGATCCGAATTCGAAGGGTGCTCCGGCAACGCGGGCCTGCGTCAACTGGCGCTTGATATAGATCGTTCCGTTATCGAAGTCGATGCAGTCCCACGTCAGGCCGATGAGTTCTCCGCAGCGCATCCCGGTAAAGATGGCCGTAATAATCAGCGCCTCGTACTCATGGCCCTTCAGCGCATCAAACAAACGCTTCTGTTCGGGCGTGTCCAGCGGATTGATTTCCTGCTCACCGCCCCTGGGCAAAGAACAGAAGGATGAATAGTTCTTTTCGATGTACTCGACCTTGATCGCCATATCCAGCGCCCGATGCAGGCATCCGTGAATATTCTTGATATACTTCGGGCTCAGCCCTTTTTGCCGAAGTTGATTGTAGAACTTCTGAATCATGGGTGCCCTTAATTGCCTGAGGGGAATCGAGCCCAGGAAGGGAATGATGTGATTCTCAGAGAGTGACTTGTACGATACCTTCGTCCCGGGTTTGATGTCCTGAAGATAGTTGTCGAGCCAATCAGTCATCCACTCACCCACCGTAATCCCAAAGACTTCAGGCTCCATGGCGGGGCAAGCCTTGGCTTCCTCTGTCAGTTCGGCAATCTTTTTGCTGACCTCAGCCTTGGTTCGTCCGTAGACGCTCTTTCGAATCAGTTTCCCGGTTTTGCTATCTGTGCCGATAGTGACTTTTCCTTCCCAGGTTCCGTTTTTCCGTTTGGCGATATGGATATGCCGACGATCCGTATGTGTCGCCACGATGAAGGCGTGCTCTCCGTGAAGCAGACGCTCAGCCAGCTCATATGGCTGACTCTCAAATGCTTAGCAATTTCACGTATAGACATTCCTTCTTCAAAGTGCATCTGGAAAATCAGAGCACCATCTCTAACTAATCTAGCCGCTTGTTCATAGATGCATCTCATAGTCAGATCACTTAAAACGGTATCTTCAACGCATTCATTAGATGCAAGTTCCGCCTGATAGTCGGATACTGTGGCATCAATACTCCTTAATGTGCCGCTGGTATGCCATGAACAAGAAAGGCAGTCACCATTGCAATGGGCAAAGTTTGGCTGAGCGCAACGACGCTCATGCCATGCGAGCTTATGTACCCGGTTGTTCTCGAATCTGTATGCGCGATACACTTCTTCAGTAACTTCAACTCGGCTGCCATTAACTGTCAGATACTCCATCCTCTACTACGAAAAGAATGTCGGCTTTTTCCTGGAATCCATGCCGCAAGTGAAGTTTGTGGATGAGATCAACCAAGAGAGGATCGCAGACTTCATTAGCATGCTGATGGACAGAGGAAACAGAGTGACTGCGATCAATGCAAGATTGCGCGGCGCGTTTGTATTCCTGCGGTACTGTTTTCAGCAAGAGTACCTGGAAGAATACCCGCTGTCGCTGGTCAAGGAAGATGAGACTTTCAAGGAACCATACACCGACACTGAACTGAGAAAACTCCTGAAACAGCCAGAAGGTGAAAGCTGGGCAGAGTGGCGAATGTGGGCTGTGGTCAACCTACTGATTGCAACTGGGGTTCGTGCAAGCACAGTAGTCAATATTAAGATCAGTGATGTGGATTTCGAGCATAACATAATTCGCTTACGGAAGCTCAAAAACCGCAAGCAACAAATCGTTCCCATGTCTTCCGCGCTGAATGCGGCGCTGACCATTTACCTAAAAGTTTGGGATTGGGACAGTGACGGTTATCTCTTCCCTGGAATCCATAATGAACAGATTCAACCGCACACTCTTGAACTTGCCATCAGGAAATACAATCTGTCAAGAGGTGTCACAAAGACTTCTACCCATCTTTTCAGACACACCTTTGCAAAGAACTATATCACCATGCTGTGCATGAAATATTACGGTACAAAAAAATAAGTGATTGAGCAGCAGCCCCAGTGCGATCGGCGCGATCACCACCTGCACAATGGACAGGAACATACTCCACACGTCCACCGCCACGCTGGCGTGAAGGAGGATATAGGTGATGGCCGGCGTCAGGATGGGGGCCAGCAGCGTATTCACGCTGGTCATGCCCACAGAGAGCGGCACATCGCCGCCAGCCAGATAGGTGATCACGTTGCTGGCGGTGCCGCCGGGACAGGTTCCTACCAGGATCACCCCCGCAAGCAGCGCGGTATCCAACTGAAAGGCTTTCCCCAGTGCGAAAGCCAGCAGCGGCATAATGGTAAACTGGCTGACGCACCCGATCAGAATGTTCCGGGGATGACGGAACACGTAACGGAAGTCCTCCGCTTTCAGCGTCAATCCCATGCCGAACATGACCGCCATCAGCAGCGGGTTGATCCAGGCTGTCTGCACCCACAGTGCGGCTGTTGGCAGAAACAGGGATACAGCCGACAAAGCAAGAACGATGACCGCCATGAGCTGTCCGATGATCGCGCTGATGGATTCGATTTTTTCATTGTAATCACCTGATCAATTGTTATTCGCAGTGCCAGCTTTTCCTGACAAGCAACGGGATGATCAACTGGAAGCTGTCAATCAAACGGTTTCGTGATCGTTATAAGCCTCGTCAGTATTGCAGGAACAGATTCTCCAGATATTCCTGGCTTGTGTCCCCGGTCAGCGCCAATCGCAGCAGGATGGCGGCTTTTTGAGGAGACAGGTTGTTTGCCGCCACGGTATTGTCGCAAAGCAGATTGTCTTTGGTGATCACGCCGTCGTCAATGCGGGAGGAGATAACCACCGGAATGGAAAGCTCCCGGATAATCTCGATCCACTTTTCGCTGAATTCTCCCGCGCCGGCGCCGGCAATCACCAGGCCGTCTGCGTGTTCAGCGGCAAAACGCAGAAGCTCCGGGTCTGCGTCTACGGAGAAATAAAGAATCGAAACTTTGGGAAGGGTCGATAAATCCGTTACGTCAAACTCGGCTTCAGTTGTATGCCTCTTTGACGGGGTTTCGTACAGAAAAACCGTTCCGTCGCGTACAACGCCGATGGCCCCCATTTCACCTGCTGAAATCGCCATAACGCTGTAGGTACTGGTCTTGGTCATCGTCCTGGCCGCGTAAATCCTGTCGGAAAAAACAATCAGGACACCATGACCGACCGCTTCATCGGACGCGGCGACGCAGACGGCCTCATACAGGTTCATGGGCCCGTCTGCCGAAATGGATGTGGCGGGGCGCATGGAGCCCGTCAGCACCACAGGCTTATCCGTCCTGACCGTCAGGTTCAGGAAATAGGCAGTCTCTTCCATGGTGTCCGTTCCGTGGGTAATGACGAAGCCCGCTACGTCGGGGGCTTTTGCCATTTCGTTGATGGTGTTCGCCAGCGTCAGCCAGATTTCCGCCGTGATGTCGTCGGAATTGACGTTGCAGACCTGGATCGCTTCGATGTCCGCCACCTGCTCCAATTCAGGAACAGCGTACAATAATTGTTCCGCCGTCAGGGTTCCCGGCTTATAGCCGGCGGTTTTTCCCGCTTCGCCGACGCCGGCGATGGTTCCGCCCGTGGCCAGGACCACGATCTTTTTCCGATTGGACGCTTCCGCAAAGCAGGAAGAGGCCGCGGCAGTCAGGAAGATCAGGGTCAGCAGCAGCGCGAGGATTTTTTTCATTGTGATTGCCTCCTTTTGTATGTTGATCGCTTTAAGCCGCGTCCGGGACGGCTTCAGTTTCGTATTCAGTGTAGTATTCGTCCAGCAGCTCAAACAGCCGGGACGCGATTTCCACATAGTCCTCGGTGTACAGGTTTGCCAGGGAGATGCGCACGGTTCCTTCGGAAGCGTTGAAGCCGGGGCTGTACATCAGCACCACGCCTTTCTTCCCGGCCAGGTCGTTCAGGAAGTCGATTTCAGTTCGGCTGTCTTTCAGCCAATCGGCAAAATCTTCGCCGTACCGGGCGGAAGCGATGGCCAGCACGTCCACCAGCGTGTAATACCGGGCGTTCTGCGCGCTGTCGTCAGCAGGCAGGCCCAGGGCGTTCATCAGCGCCGTATACCGGGCGCGCACCGTATCGTTTGCCAGCTTGATATAGGGGTCTTCCGCTTCGTAAACCAGATGGCTCAGCGCAAGCATGTCCATGAACACCTGGCTCGGGGTGCTCAGGCCGCTGGTGTGGTACAGGCCGATGGAACGGCTGTCCGCCACCACGCGGTCCAGGAAGAGCATTTCATCCGGCTCGGAGGTCACGATAGCGTATTCGCTCCGCAGGAACGCTTTGTCCTCCTCGGGCAGTTCCCGCAGCAACCGGTCGCATACGTTGTCTTTGTTCATGGCGATCATGCCCACGCGCCAGCCGGTCGCACCGTACAGCTTGGAGTAAGAATAAACCAGGATGGTATTGTACGGCAGCACGGCATACACCGTCTTAAAATCCTGGGCGAAAGTACCGTACACGTCGTCGGTCAGGATGATGAGGTTGGGATTCTTTTCCACCACAAGCTCCAGCCTTTTCAGCGTTTTTTCCGACAGGGCATGGGAGGCGGGGTTGGAGGGGTTCACCAGGAAAAAGGCTTTCACGGCGGGGTCTTCCAGCTTGACCAATTCGGCTTCGGGGATATCCCATCCATCTTCCTCCGTGCTGCTCACGTCGATAGACACCAGGCCGTAATCCTTCACGGACGGGATCTGCATATAGGGGGTGAAGATGGGCGTGCCGATGGCAATCTGATCTCCGGCTTTCAGCAGCTTATTATGACTGAGCGCCTCGAAGATGTACACCATGGCCGCGCTGCCGCCTTCCGTGGGAAACACCTGCGTTTCCGCCGAAAGGTCCTTGCCGCCGTACAGCGTGGATTGCAGATAAGCGTTCTGAATGGCTTCCGTGCAGGGCAGGCACCGGCTGGGGGAAGGATAGTAGTCGCCGATAACGGCGTCTCCCAGCTCCTTGAGCAGGACGTCCTTATCCAGGCCCAGGGTATTCACGCAGTAATCCACGGCGGCAATCAGGAAAGCGTCGGTCGGATCGTCCGGGTTCATGGCCGCGTCAAAGCGTTCGCCCACGCCTTCCAGTTTCCCGTGCCCCGCCATGCCGCCCTGGTTCATATCCAGCTCACATTCGCCGATAGCGAAATTCATGAACCGGGTGAAGGCGTAGCGCGTTTGGGTGTTGATCCAGTTGGGATTGCCCCGCCCCGCGTCCAGCACGGAATAGCCCGCTTCGTTGGTCTTTGCCAGTTCCCGCTGCATGGCGGTGATTTCAAACGCGCCCAGTTCCTTTTCCAGCTGCGCTTCCGCTTCCTGGTGCAGAGAGATCACATTCCCGCCCTCGGCCAAGGCGACGGGGACTGCCATGCACAAAATCAGATAAATGATGACGGTGCGCAGAATTGTGTTTTTCATTTGAAACGCTTTCCTTTCACTTCGCTGTTTTCCTGGAATACGGTAATGTTATTATTGCTGTGCAGCGTAATATACGATCCTGCCGCCAAGCTCGGAAAAGCTCTTGGCGAACGTGTCGTAATCAATGATGACCGTGGTGCCGGCGTTGGGGTCCCGGTAGGTGAGGGAGGTATCGTCATAGCCGCAGACCACCACGGCGTGCTCCCCGCCCGGCCAGTGAACCAAT
>CAMKAE010000042.1 GCA_946410395.1 uncultured Clostridia bacterium | reverse complement strand
TTGTCATCTCCCGCAAGCACGAGGAGATCGTCGCGCTGCCCATCACGCTGGCGGTGCTGCTGCTGATCTTCCTGCCGGTCGGCCTGACCTTCATCGTCATCGGCGCTTTCATCGGCGTGCTCTTCGGGGTCCGTTACGCCCTGCGCGGCCCGGACATTTCCCCGAAGGTCAGCGAGGCCATGACCAGCGCCCAGGAGAAGGCCGCCCGGGCGGTGGAGCTGCGCAAGGAAGACTTCAAAAAGGCCGGCGAAGAAACCGCCGAAAAGACGGAAAAGTCTGTGGAATAATCGATCGGAGCCGGGGAGGGGCTTGCCTGCGGGCTGCCTCTCCCCCGCTGCGCGTTGGAGGGCTGACCCATGGCAAAGATCCTGCTGGTGGAGGACGAGGAAAAGCTGGCCCG
Source organism: uncultured Clostridia bacterium (assembly GCA_946410395.1). GTDB lineage: Bacteria > Bacillota > Clostridia > Christensenellales > Aristaeellaceae > RUG11272. The sequence continues at coordinate 12,385 of CAMKAE010000042.1, read as the reverse complement.
CTTTGTGGAGCTTGAGCTGAAGCACGAAGGCTACGAGGTGGAGAAGGCCTTTGACGGCAGAACCGGGCTTGAGCGGGCGGAGAGCGGCGGCTTTGACCTGATCCTGCTGGACATCATGCTGCCCGGGATCAACGGGCTGGAGGTCCTGCGGCGCCTGCGCCGCGAAGGTCACGAAGGCCCGGTGATCATGCTCACCGCCCGGGATGCCGTCATGGACAAGGTGACCGGTCTGGACATGGGCGCGGATGACTACATCACCAAGCCCTTCTCCATCGAGGAACTGCTGGCCCGCATCCGCACCGCGCTGCGGAAGCAGACGGCGCAGCGCAAGACAGCCGACCTGCTGACCTGCGGCGATCTCTCCCTGGACGTCAGCCGGCACAGGGTGGTCCGTGCCGGGAAGGAGATCGAGCTGACCAGTCGAGAGTTTTCACTCCTGCAGTATTTCCTGGAAAACAAGACGATCGTCCTGAGCCGGGATCAGCTGCTCGACCAGGTCTGGGGCTACGGCTATGTGGGCGAGACCAACGTGGTGGACGTCTACGTGCGCTACCTGCGCGGCAAGATCGACGAAGGTTTCGGACAGAAGCTGCTGCAGACCGTCCGGGGTGTCGGCTATGTGCTGAGGGATGACGGATGAAAGAGGAAAAACGGGTGACTTCCATTGCCCGGCGGATGAACGGCTCCTGGATCCGCCGGTCTTTTCTGATCCTTGCGCTTCTGGACCTGATCCTTGTCGCGATGTACCGCGCAAATTGGATCACGGTGGACAACACGGCCTTCTGGTGGGTGCTGGGCGCCACGGAGCTGTTTTTGCTGATCCTGCTGGCCCGGCTGGGCAAGATTCATGCCAGGGAGCTCATGCAGCCGGTGGAGCAGATGGCCCGGCGCGCCCAGGAGCTCAGCCGGTTCCGCTTCGACCCGGAGAAGCTCCATCACCTGGAGAACGCGCTTGACACGGTCAGCCCGCTCTCCCCCGATGCGCATATCGACACAGTAGACGTGGAAACGCAGGGCCTGGTGGACGCGATCAACAGCATGCTCGCCCGCACCCAGGAATCCTACATGGAGCAGATCCGCTTTGTCTCCGACGCCTCTCACGAACTGCGCACGCCCATCGCCGTGATCCAAGGCTACGCAGACATGCTGCAGCGCTGGGGCAAGGAGGACGCTACCGTTCTGGAGGAGGGCATCACTGCCATCCAGAGCGAATCGACCCACATGAAAAAGCTCATTGAGCAGCTGCTGTTCCTGGCCCGCGGCGACAGCGGGCGGAACCAGATGGTGCAGGAGGAGATGGATCTCTCCGCCATGCTGCACGAGGTCTGGGAGGAGTCCCGGATGATCCATCCCGACAGGGACTGGCATCTGGATACGGCCGGTCCCGTTCGTGTCGTCGCGGATCCCGCCATGCTCAAGCAGTGCGCCCGGATCCTGGTGGAAAACGCGGCCAAGTACACCGCGGACGGGGACCGGATCACCCTGAAGGCCGGCGTTCAGGACGGAAGTCCGTTTTTCCGGGTGCAGGACAACGGCATCGGCATCAAGCAGGAAGACCTGGAGCACATCTTCGACCGCTTCTTCCGTTCGGATCCCGCCCGGAGCCGGGCCACCGGCGGCACCGGCCTGGGCCTGTCCATCGCCAAGTGGATCGTGGAGAAGCATCACGGCTATTTCGATGTGTTCTCCCGCGAGGAGATTGGAACGCGCTTCACCGTGACCCTGCCCGCGCCCGAAGGCGCCTCCCCCGCCGTGTGAGATGAGGCCTTGCGGTCCGGCCCTTTCTGATGTATGATAGAGTCAGTAATCACTGAGAAAGGATGATCCGCATGACCTTCTCCAAGCATCCCGAATGGCTGGACCACGCCGTGTTCTACGAAATCTATCCCCAGTCCTTCTGCGACACGAACGCCGACGGCATCGGCGATTTCGAGGGCATCATCCGCAAGCTGGACTATGTCCGCGAGCTGGGCTGCAACGCCCTCTGGCTGAACCCCTGCTTTGCCTCGCCGTTCCGGGACGCGGGCTATGACGTGTCGGATTATTATACCGCCGCGCCGCGCTACGGCACCAACGAGGACCTGAAGCGCCTTTTCGCCGAGGCGCATGCCCGGGGAATGCATGTCTTCCTGGACCTGGTGCCGGGTCACACCTCCACGGATCATCCCTGGTTCCGGGAGAGCTGCAAGGGAACACCGAACAAGTACACGGACCGCTATGTTTGGTCGGACAGCGTGTGGGAGAAGCTGCCCGACGCCAATGCCCTGGTGGGGATTGCGGAGCGGACCGGTGCCTGCATGGTCAACTTTTTCAGCCACCAGCCGGCCCTGAATTACGGCTTTTACAAGTGCGAGAAGCCCTGGCAACAGCCGATGGACGCCCCCGGACCCCAGGCCACGGTGGCGGAGATGAAGCGTGTCATGGACTTCTGGCTCAGCATGGGCTGCGACGGCTTCCGGGTGGACATGGCCGGCTCCCTGGTGAAGAACGACCCGGAGCGCAAGGGCACCATCGCCCTGTGGCAGGGCATCCGCCGCTGGCTGGATGAGACGCACCCCGACGCAGCCCTGGTCTCCGAGTGGGGCGATCCCTCCCAGTCCCTGGCCGGCGGCTTTCACATGGACTTCCTGCTGCACTTCGGTCCCTCGCACTACAATGACCTGTTCCGCTGCGAGGAACCCTATTTCTCCACTCGGGGCAAGGGCGAGATCAAGCCCTTCATGGAGCACTACCTGAAATACAGAGAGGCCGCAGGAATGGACGGGCTGATCGCCTTCCCGTCCGGCAACCATGACATGTCCCGGCTCTCCCGTGACCTGACCCGGGATGAGGTTGCCCTGGCTTTTGCCTTCATCCTGACCATGCCCGGCGTGCCGTTCATCTACTACGGCGACGAGATCGGCATGCGCTATGTGGAGAACCTGCTGTCCGTGGAAGGCGGATACGAGCGCACCGGCTCCCGCAGCCCGATGCAGTGGGACGGCAGCGCCAACGCCGGTTTCAGCGCAGCGCCGCCGGAAAAGCTCTACATTCCGCAGGACCCAGCCGCAGACCGCCCCACGGTGGCCGCGCAGATGGCGGACCCTGCCTCGCTCTGGCACGAGGTGCAGACCCTGATCCGGCTCCGCCAGGCGCACCCCGCCCTGGACAACACAGGCCGCTTCGAGGTGCTGCAGGCGGACGGCTATCCCCTGGTCTTCCGGCGCAGCGCGTATAACGAGCGCATCACCGTCGCCGTCAACCCATCCTCCGAAGCCTTCCGCCTGGCCGTGCGCGGCACGATCCTTCACGCCACCGGAAAAGGCGCGGCGGTGAAGGGCGGGATGCTGGAATTGCAGCCCGCCACCGTCGCGCTGGTGCTTGAATCCTGATTCTGTATCCTTTTCGGATTACTGCTCTGCCAGCTGAAGCTGGTAGAGCTTTTTGTAGATGCCGTTCTGCTCGAGCAGCTGCTGATGAGTCCCCTGCTCGCGGATCCGGCCGTGGTGCATTACCATGATGGTGTCCGCGTGCTGGATCGTGGAGAGGCGGTGGGCCACCATGATCGTGGTGCGCCCCCGCATCAGCCGCTCCACCGCCTCCTGGATCCACTGCTCGGTCTCTGTGTCGATGTTGGCGGTGGCCTCGTCGAGGATCAGGATCGCCGGGTCATAGGCCAGCGTCCGGGCAAAGGAGATCAGCTGGCGCTGGCCGGCGGAGAAGGTGCTGCCCCGCTCCGTCACCTGCTGGCCGTAGCCCGCGGGCAGGCGCTCAATGAAGCGCGCCGCGTTGACCTCCCGGGCAGCGTCCTCGATCTGCGCGTCCGTGATCTCGTCGTTGCGCAGGCGGATGTTGGAGCGGATGTCGCCGGTGAAGATGAACACGTCCTGCTGCACCTGGCCGATGGCCCGCCGCAGCGTCTCACGGTCCAGGTCCCGCACGTCCACGCCGTCCACCCGGATGGCGCCGCGCTGCACGTCATAGTAGCGGCCGATCAGGTTCAGGATCGAGCTCTTGCCCGCGCCTGTGGCTCCGACGAAAGCGACCTTCTGTCCGGGCTCGATGGTGAAGGACACGTCCTTGAGCACCCATTCCTCCCCCACATAGGCAAACCAGACGTGATCGAATTCGATGCGTCCCCGGATCCCGCCTTCCGGTCGGACCGCGTCCTCCCGGTCCGTGAAAAGCGGCTCGGTGTCCATCAGCGTAAAGATCTTTTCCGCCGATGCGATCGCACTCTGCAGGGTGGTGAACTGCTCCGCCATCTCCTGGATGGGCTGGAAGAAGGAGTTCATGTAATCGATAAAGATGTACAGCGTGCCGATCGAGATGGGGTTCAGGCCGTCCAGCTTCAGCACGGATGCGCTGCCGAAGCCCGTCACCAGTGCGATGGCGACCACCGAGATCAGGTAGAGCACTGGCCGGAAGGTGGCGTTGATCATCATCTCCCGGTAGCCGGCCCGGTACAGATCGCCGTTTTTCGTCTCGAACTCCTTGTATTTGCGCTGCTCCCGGGCAAAAATCTGGATGATGCGCATGCCCGAGAGATGCTCGGACAGGTAGGTATTCAGATTCGTCACCCGTGTGCGGGTGATCTGGAAGGCCTTCCGGCTGAGCTTGCGGAAGAGGAAGGTCAGCGCGGCCACGGGCGGCAGGAGGATGAAGGCCAGTCCGGCCAGCATCGGGTTCAGGATGATCATCACCGCCGCGAGGCCGATGATCTTGACGCCGTTCTTGATCAGCTGGACAAAGATGTTGGCGAACACGTCGTTGATCGCGTCCACGTCATTGGTCAGGCGGGTCACGATCTTGCCCACCGGCGTGATGTCGAAGAAGCGCATGGTGAGCTTTTCCACATGGGCGAACAGGTCGTCCCGGATGCCCTTGATGATCTCCTGCCCCGTGCGCTGCATCAGCCAGAACTGCGTCCGGTTGAAGATGAACATCAGGATGAGGATCAGGATGTAGAGCACTGTGGAGCGCACAATGCCCGCGAAGCGCCAGTCCGCGTTCTCGCCTGGTTCGAATTGATTCCCCTCGGGTCCGAGGATGTATTTGTCGATGGCCTGGGAGCCGATCAGCACGGGCCGCAGCAGATCCAGGGCCGTCACGGCCAGGACCAGGGCCAGGGCCAGCGCGTAGGTCTTCCAGTGCGGCTTCATGTAGGCAAGGATCCGCCCGATGGCGCTCCCGCGGTAATGGATGTCCGTGCGGGCCGCCAGCTCATCGTCCGTGCCCTCGTAGAAGCGGCGCTTTTTCGCCTTGCTCTCCTGCTTAGCCATCCATCTCACCGCCTTCCTCCCGCAGCTGGCGCTCCAGCTGCTGCTTGTCGTGGATGCCACGGTAGATGCCGCCCAGCGCCAGGAGCTCCTCATGGGTGCCGTATTCGGCCCGGTGCCCGTCCTCCAGCACCAGGATGTGATCCGCGTCCTGGATCGTGGAAATCCGGTGCGCGATAATCAGAGTGGTGCGCCCGGCCCGCATCCGGCGAAGGTTTTCCAGGATCTGCTCCTCGGTGTCCGTGTCCACGGCCGAGAGGGAGTCGTCCAGGATCAGGATTGGCGCGTCCTTGAGCAGGGCCCGCGCGATGGCGGTCCGCTGCTTCTGGCCACCGGAGATGGTCACGCCGCGCTCGCCCACCAGGGTGTCGTAGCCCTCCGGGAATTCCATGATGTTGTCATGCACGCAGGCCGCGGCTGCCGCGGCTTCGACCTGCGCGTGCGTCGCGTTCTCCACGCCGAAGGCAATATTGTTCTCCACCGTGTCCGAGAACAGAAAGCTGTCCTGGGGCACATAGGCGATGTCCTGCCGCAGGACGCGCAGGGGGATCTCCCGGATCGGCCGGCCGTCGATTTCGATCATGTCCGGATCTTCGGTGTCCCACATGCGCTCCAGCAGGCTCACCAGCGTGGTCTTGCCGGAACCGGTTCGGCCGATGATGGCCAGCGTCTCGCCCGCCTGTACGGTGACGCTGACATCGCTCAGGGCCGGATGCTGCTCCGCACCCGGATAGGAAAAGCTCAGATGCTTCAGCGCGATCTCGCCCCGCAGCGCCGTGACGGACGGATCGCCGGTGTCCACGATGTCCGGCTTCGCGTCAAAGATATGCCCGAGACGCTTGAGGGAAGCCATGCCCTGGGAGATGCTGGAGACAGCCTCGCCCACCGCGATCATCGGCCAGACCAGCATGGTCAGGTAGCTGTTGAAGAGCACGAATTCGCCCAGGGTGATCGTCCCGTCGATGGCCAGCCGTCCGCCGTAGAGAATGTTCAGGGAGATGGAGACGCCGATGACCAGATCCAGCGCCGGGAAAACCGTGGATACCAGGCGCGCGACCCGCAGGTTCTTGTCCTTGCACTTCAGGCTGGCCTTCGCGAAGGCGTACAGCTCCTTGCGCTCCTGCACAAACGCTTTGATGACGCGGATGCCGCTGATCGCCTCCTGGGTCTGATCCGTCAGGGAGGAAAACGCCTCCTGCTTTTCCAGGAAGCGGCGGTGCATGGCTTTGCCGAAGAACACGTCCCCCACGATGATCAGCAGCATCGGCAGCAGGGAGACCGCCGTCAGCCGCGCGTCGATGCGGGTGACCATGTTGAACAGGACCAGAAACAGCTGCACCGTGGCGTCAAAGGCGGTGATAATCGTCATGCCCAGCAGCTGCCGGATGGCCTGCAGGTCGCTGGTGAAGTGCGCCATCAGGTCGCCGGTCTTGTGTTCGTTGAAATACCGCGGCGACAGGGTCTCCAGGTGGCCGAACATATCGTTGCGCAGGTCGCGTTCCACCTGCCTGGACGCGCCGAAAAAGAAGAAGCGCCATCCGAAGCGCCCCAGCGCGATGATTGCCGCAAACAGCAGCATTTTCCACAAAAGGCCCGTGATGACGTCGATGGTGATGGCATCGGCCTTGAGGCCGTCGATGATCGCCGCGGTGATCTTTGGGACTTCCACTGTCAGAAAGTCCACCGCCGTCAGCGAGATCAGGCCGAACAAATACCACACCCAGTAACGCCCTGCGTAGTGTCCGGCAAGCTTGAGTTCCCTGTTCATTGGTTCTCCTCCCGTGCACGGGCTATCTTATCGCATCCGCCACACACTGTCAATCAAGGCGGTGAAGAATTTTCTTCATTGCATTGCGCAACCGGGGTTTTTCATGTACAATACATGCGGCAGAAAGGAGGCGGGTCCTTGGCAGATCGATATGCACAATTTGTCTCCCGCGTCGGCTGCGTCGCGCTGACACGGGATGTCCCCATGGCGTCCTGCACAACGCTTCGGCTTGGCGGCCCGGCGGATTTGCTCGCGGAACCCGCGGGAGCCGATGAAATACGCATCCTTTTGCGGGAGGCGGCAGATGCCGGCATCCCGGTCACCGTCATCGGGCGGGGGTCCAATCTGCTCGTGCGCGACGGCGGCATCCGCGGGCTTGTGATCCGCATCGGACGCGGCATGCGCGCCATCACGCGGGATGCAGACACCCTGACGGCCGAGGCCGGTGCGTCGCTGGCGGAGCTGGCCCGTGCGGCCGCGGAGAACAGCCTGGACGGTCTGGCCTTTGCGGCGGGCATTCCGGGCACCGTCGGCGGCGGCCTGGTGATGAACGCCGGCGCGTACGGCGGTGAACTCGGCGATGTCTGCGCCTGGGTAGAGGGCCTGCGTGATGACGGAACGCCCGTCCGCTATACCGCCGAGGAGATGGACTTTGCCTACCGCCATTCGCGGCTGCAGGCGGAGCGCGTCATCGTCACCCGCGCCGCTTTCCGGCTGACCCCCGGGGACCGCGCAGCAATCGAAGCGGTCATGGCAGACCTGGCTGCCCGCCGGAATGAAAAGCAGCCGCTGAACCTTCCCAGCGCCGGCTCCGCCTTCAAGCGCCCGGAGGGCTACTTCGCCGCCGCGCTGATCGACCAGTGCGGCCTGAAGGGTTTTGCGGTCGGCGGCGCCCAGGTCAGCGAAAAGCACGCGGGCTTTCTGGTGAACACCGGAAAGCGCGCTGCGGACTTCGAGCAGCTGATGCGGGAAGTGCAGCGGATCGTGCAGGAAAAGACCGGAGTCCGTTTGGAACCGGAGATCCGGATCCTCGGCGAAGCCGCCGAAGCGGAAGGAGGCGCATGACATGGCAACCGCGCTCTGGGTGCGCCTGATCCGGCATCACCGGACCGCAAGGGAGGCCGTCGAACCCTGCACCCGTCACGATCCGGAGGAAGCGCTGGCGGAGGCCTGCCGCAAGCTGGACCTGTCCCGCCCCCTCTGGCTGGACAAGAACCAGCGCGAATGGGACGAATTCGGCCAGACCCGCTTTCTGCCGGACGCTTTCATGGAGCACGTGGACTTCGACCGTCTCGAGATCGAATTCATCGATCCGGACGCAAAGAAAAAACACTCCCGGGACCCGAGAAACGCCTGAACATCAGGACACAGATAAAGGAGAATCACGAACATGCTCAACGAAAAGGTCGCAAAGCTCATTGACAGCTATGCAGAGGATTACGCAAGGATGCTGACCCGCTGGGTGCGGGTGCCTTCCCTCAAGGCGGAGCCGGAAGACGGCGCGCCCTTCGGCCCGGAGGTCCGCCGTATGCTGGACATGGCCATGGTGGACTGCGAGACCATGGGCTTTCTGACGCACGTGTATGACGGCTACGCCTGCGACGCCACCCTGGGCGACGAGGACCGCGAGACCATCGCCGTGCTGGCGCACCTGGACGTGGTGCCCGCCGGAGACGGCTGGAAATACCCGCCCTTCGGCGCGACCCGGGTGGGCGATCGCATCTACGGCCGCGGCACCGGCGACGACAAGGGCCCTGCGCTGTGCGCGATGTTTGCCATGAAGGCCATCAAAGAGGCGGGGATCCCGCTGAAGCGGTCTGTCCGCCTGGTCCTCGGCTGTGACGAGGAGAGCGGCTGGGAGGACATGGACTGGTACTGCGATCACGCGAAGATGCCCGATGTGGGCTTCTCGCCCGACGCCTCCTTCCCGCTGATCAACACCGAGAAAGGCATGATCCACGCCTTCGCCAAGGCGCCGGTCAGCAAGGAGGGGCTGCAGGTCCTTCGGCTGAACAACGGCGAGCGCCTCAACGTCATTCCCGGGGAGTGCGAAGCCCTGCTGACGGGCGGCAATGCGCTCGCAGAGCAGGTGCGCGCCTTTGCCGAAAAGACCGGCCTCCCCTATGACGCGGCGGTCACGGCCGAGGGCGTGCTGGTCACCGCGCACGGCATCCCGGGACATTCCGCCTACCCCGAAGGCTGCCGCAACGCCAACGGCATGATGCTGCTTCTGCTGCGGGAGCTGGGCGCGGCCGGCGCGCTGCGCACCCTGGCGGACGCCTATCCGATGGAGTACACCGGCGAACATCTGGGCATTGCCTGCGAGGACGAGCTCTCCGGCCATCTGACCTGCAACATGGGCATTCTGCGCATCGAGAACGGCGTCCTGTGCGCCTCCCTGGACTGCCGCTGCCCGGTGAACGCCGATCTGGAACAGCTGATTGCCGCCATCCGCGCCCATCTGCCCGGCTTTACCCTGGAGGGGCTCTCCACCACAGAGCCCCATCATGTGCCCGCGGACAGCGAGCTGGTCACCGCACTGCTGGCAGCCTACCACGAGGAGACTGGTCTGCCGGCCATCCCCGAGTCCACCGGCGGCGGCACCTATGCCAAGGTGCTCAAGCAGGGCGTGGCCTTCGGCGCCGGCTTCCCCGGGGACGAGGACCTGGCGCACCAGGCAAATGAATACGTTGAGCTTCCCAAGATGATGAAAGCCATCCGGATCTACGCCAACGCGCTGCTGCGCCTGTGCGCGGAATGAACGCGGATGCAGAAAGGACGACAGCCATGCGCCAGTGCGGCATTCTGATGCACATCACCTCCCTGCCCGGACCGGACGGGGTTGGCTCCCTGGGCAAGGAGGCCTATGCCTTCGCCGATTTCCTGCACAAGAGCGGGATGAACATCTGGCAGGTGCTCCCCATGGGCCCGACGGGCTACGGGGAATCCCCCTACCAGTCCACCAGCGTTTTTGCCGGCAATCCACTGCTGATCTCCGTGGACCGGCTGGCGGAGGAAGGCTTCCTGCTTCTCCACGAAGAGGAGCGCTTTGTACCGGACGATCCGGAAAAGGTGGACTACGAGCAGGCCAGAGCCCACAAGATGAAGATCCTGCGGGAGAGCTTTTACCGCTCGGAGGGAACGCTGAAAAAGGAGCTGGCGGCCTTTGAGGCCGAGCAGACCTGGGTCCGGGATTTCGCCCTGTTCACCGCGCTGAAAAACCATTACGGCGGGTCCATGTGGACGCAGTGGCCGGACCGGGACGTGCGGATGCGCAAGCCTGCCGCCCTGCACCGGATGCGGCTGGAGCTCTCCGAGGACGTGCGCTTCCACCTTTGGTGCCAGTATATGTTCTTCCGCCAGTGGAATGATCTCAAGCGGTACTGCAACGACCGGGGCATCCGCCTGCTGGGCGACATGCCGATCTATGTGGCGGAGGACAGCGCGGACACCTGGACGCACCCGGAGGTCTTTCAGCTGGACCGCAACCGGGTGCCGAAAAAGGTGGCCGGCGTGCCCCCGGACTATTTCTCCGCGGACGGCCAGCTCTGGGGCAATCCCCTCTACCGGTGGACCTGGCTGCGCCTCCACGGCTACCGGTGGTGGGTGGACCGCATGGCGCACATGGGCGAGATGTACGACATCATCCGCGTGGATCACTTCATCGGATTTGCCAACTACTGGTCTGTCCCGCACGGCGCGCCCAACGCCCGGAGCGGCAAGTGGGTGATTGGCCCCGGCAAAGCGCTCTTCAAAACCTTCCGTAAAAAGCTTCCGGGTCTGGACATCATCGCCGAAGATCTGGGCGAAGTCAACGACCGGGTGCGCAAGCTGGTGGCCTTCACCGGCTATCCGGGCATGAAGGTGCTGACTTTCGCCTTCGGCGGCTCGGAGGACAACATTCACCTCCCCCAGAACATTCCCGAAAACACCGCCTACTACACCGGCACCCATGACAACAACACCGCCCTGGGCTGGGCGGAGAACGCCTCCGCGGAGGAGCTTGCCTACGCGGGCAAAAAGATCGGCTTCTCCACGAAGGAGGAGGCCCCCTGGGCGCTGATCCGGGCCGTGTTCATGAGCAGGGCCCGCATCGCCGTCGTGCCCATGCAGGACGTGCTGTCGCTGCCGGCGGAGGCCACGATGAACCATCCCGGCAAGGTGGGCGGCAACTGGCTGTGGCGCATGAAGCCGGGCCAGACCACCGACGCGCTGGCCGAAAAGCTCTGCGCGCTCGCGACAGAAAGCAACAGGAGGAACACCCAAGCATGACCGACGCAAAACAGCTCCTGGCCCGGGCAGAAGCGCTGCTCCTGACCCGGGATCACATCAGCCTGCGGGAAGCCGACGCCGTGCAGCTGCACAACGCCGTCTCCGGTGCGGCCATGGAAGCCCTCGCCCCTGTCTGGGCGGATTGTGAGGCAAAGCGTAACGCGGGACGCCAGGCCGCCTATCTGTCCGCGGAATACCTGGTGGGCCGCCTGGTCTTCAACAACCTGTACTGCATGGGGCTGCTGGAGGACACCCGCGCCCTGCTCGCCGAAAAGGGCGTGGATCTCGCCGTCCTGGAGGACATTGAGGACGACGCGTTCGGCAACGGCGGCCTGGGCCGTCTGGCCGCCTGCTTCCTCGACAGCGCCGCCACCCACGGCATTCCTCTGACCGGCTACGGCCTGCGCTATCGCTATGGGCTCTTCAAACAGTCTTTTGTAGATTTCCGGCAGCACGAGGAGCCCGACGACTGGTCGCGCTTCGGCGATCCCTGGTCCATCCGCCGGGACAGCGAGGCTGTGACGGTTCACATGAAAACCGGCGACGTGCTGGCGGTTCCCTATGACATGCCGGTGATCGGCTATGGCATGAAGACCGTCGGCACCCTGCGGCTGTGGCAGTGCGAGAGCCTGCACGAGGTGGATTTCGACCTGTTCAACCGCCAGGACTACGCAAAAGCCTCCGCGGACAAGAACCGCGCCGAGGACATCACCAAGTTCCTCTACCCCAACGACACCCGCCGCGAGGGCCGGCAGATGCGCGTCAAGCAGCAGTATGTCCTGGTCAGCGCATCCGTCCAGGACATGCTGCGCGCTTATCGGAAGCGCCACGGAAACGACTACGGTCTGTTCTCGAAGGAATACGCCGTTCAGCTGAACGACACGCATCCGGTGATGGCCATTCCGGAGCTGATCCGGCTGCTGATGCAGGAGGGCCTTTCCTTCGACGAAGCGCTCTCCCTGGCCCGGGAGACGTTTGCCTACACGAATCACACCGTGATGCAGGAAGCCCTGGAGAAATGGGACCTCGGTCTGCTTCGCTCCGTCTGCCCGGAGATCGTGACCGTCATGCAGCGCATCGACGCCGC
>CAMKAE010000041.1 GCA_946410395.1 uncultured Clostridia bacterium | reverse complement strand
GTGAACAAGCTGCGGGGCTGGTGCGTCGGGGACGAGCCGAACCCGAAGGAGTGATCACTTCGCCTCGGGGGAAAAGCGTTCCAGCTTCACCCCGGCCTCGTCGAACAGCGCCAGCGAGAAGTCGTCTGGGTAGCCCTCCCGGTAGATCACCCGCCGGATGCCGGCGTTGATGATCATCTTTGCGCAGACGCTGCAGGGCTGATGCGTGCAGTACAGCGTGGCCCCGTCGATGGAGACGCCCAGCTTGGCCGCCTGGATGATGGCGTTCTGCTCCGCGTGGGTGGCGTAGCACACCTCCGCCCGCGTGCCGGAGGGAATTCCCAGCTTGTCCCGCAGGCACTCGCCCCGGTCCCGGCAGGTGCGGATGCCCGCCGGCGCACCGTTGTAGCCGGTGGTCATGATGCGCTTGTCCTTGACGATGACGCAGCCGATGGCCCGTCCCGCGCGGAAGCAGCTGGTCCAGCCGGAAACCGTCTGGGCCAGTTCCATGAATCTGCGGTCCCACTTGTCCATGCGCTGTGCCTCCCCACTGTCAATCGATGGTCAGCTCCACCGGGCAGTGATCGCTGCCGAAGATCTCGTTGTGAATCGCAGCCCCGGTCAGCCGGGGCTTCAGGGCCTCGGAGACGATGAAATAGTCGATGCGCCACCCGGCGTTGTTGTCCCGGGCGTGGAAGCGGTAGCTCCACCAGCTGTAGATGTCCCGCCGGTCCGGATAGAAGAAGCGGAACGTGTCCACGAAGCCGTTCTCCAGCAGCCGGCTGAACTTTCCGCGCTCCTGGTCGGTAAAGCCCGGGTTCTGGTGGTTCGAGGACGGGTTCTTCAGGTCGATCTCCCGGTGGGCTACATTCAGGTCGCCGCAGAAGACGACCGGTTTTTTTGTTTCCAGTTCTTTCAGATAGGCCAGGAAGGCGTCCTCCCAGGCCATGCGTCCGTCCAGGCGCTTCAGGCCCTCCTGGGCGTTGGGCGTGTACACCGTCACCAGCCAGAAGTCTCCCAGATCCAGCGCAATCGCACGGCCCTCGCGGTCGAATTCCTCCAGCCCGATGCCGTAGCGGACTTCCAGCGGCTCGAGCCGCGTGAAGACCGCCGTCCCGGAGTAGCCCTTCTTCTCCGCCGCGTTCCAGTACTGGCGGTAGCCCGGCAGGTCCAGCGTCACCTGGCCCGCCTGGCACTTGGTCTCCTGCAGGCAGAACACATCCGCGTCCAGGGCGGCAAAGCTATCCATAAAGCCCTTCCCCAGCGCGGCGCGGATGCCGTTGACGTTCCAGGATATCAGTTTCATACAGCCTCCGGCAGGTCAGTTTTCCGGGCGCTTGCGCGTGCCCACATAGATGATCTGGGGCTTCGGGGCGTAGATGTCCGGCTCCAGTTCCGTCCGCTCGACTTCCTTTTTGTTCAGATACTTCACCAGCCAGCGGTGGACTTCCGTGCCTTCCTCCGCCTTCTGGGTTTCATACTGCTCGTCCTCGTAGAGGACATACTTGGCGTCCTTGTCCCGTTTGATCTCGGGCTCCGGGGCGGGGATGGGCACCTCCTCGGTAACCAGGTCGTAGGTGACGCCCGGCTCCAGGGCCTCGCCGTAGATCCACACGTTGCAGACCAGGTTCTTCTTGTTTTTCTCGGAACTCTGGACCGCCGCTTTGATGTAGATCGGATAGTTTGTGTTGTTCGTGAAGGCAAAGTCGATCTTCTGGCCGCCTTTGCCGGCCCACCAGTAAACTGTGGCGTCCTTGCCGTAATCGGTATAGTTCACGGCCATGGAGTGGGGGGTGCGCTTGTCGATCTGCAGATTGGCACGGGCCGCCGCCTGATAGATCGTGGTGCTGGCCTGGCACACACCGCCGCCGATGCCGTCCTCGTGCATGCCGGAGACATACTCTTCGGCCGGGAAGAATCCGTTCTCCAGCGTCCGCAGGCCCACAATCCCGTTGAACGAGAACTGCTTTCCCGGCTGGATCACGGTGCCGGAAACCAGCTCAAAGGCCCGGCGGATGTTGTTGTTGCGTTCCTCGGTGCTCTTGGTCATGGAGATGGGCGTGGTGGACTGTCCCCGCAGCGCGTACTGGGTCGCCCGCAGGGATTCCTCCGTCACCGCCGGAGCAAGCGGGACCATCATCAGTTCCAGCGCGCCGCTCTGACGGTTCTCGGCCATGGCCTCCAACTGCCGCTTCATGCCCTCGGCGTCGAGCATGGCGCCGTATTGTTCCGGATTAAAGGTGAAGGGGTCCGTTGCATCCGGGTTGAACCCCGCAAAGGTCGCGTCCTGCGCCGGGATATAGTGGTCCTGCGCAATCAGGGCGAGCATCGCGTCCAGGCGGCTGGTGTCATCGGACATGGTCACCGAGTAGCCCTCGTGCGGCGTCACCTTCAGCGCCTCCATGTCGGCATAGCGCTGCTCTGTATCGCCCACGTGGCCCCGGTTCCAGGCGTCCTCGAGCGCCTTGTTGATGTCGATATGGATGCCCAGATCATACTCGCTGACGGTCTGGACGGTCTCCCCGTTCCAGGTCAGGTTCACCGACCAGGCGAAGTTTTCGGCGCTGTGCTGCTCCACCGCTTCCCGGGCCTGCGCGATGCTCATGCCGCTGAGATCGACGCCGTCCACGAAGACGTTCTCGCAGAACGTCGTGTCGTATACCGCCACCGCGGCTGCCTTCCGGGCAAGCTCTTCTTCCGCCAGGGCCCTGTCCCGGTTGTTCTGGATCGTCGGCAGCACGACAAACAGGAAGACGAAGGCCAGCACGGCTGCCACCGAGCCCAGGACCGTGGGAAGAATCCACTTCTGCTTCTTCTTTTTCTTTGTCGGGATCTGCGCCTTGTCAGCTGGCTGCGCCGGCGGGTATCCGGGAGCCGGGTCGGCGGGCTGCTGCGGCACGTAGTAAACCACCTGCGGTGCCTGCTCCGGCTGCTCATAGGCGGCATAATCGCCGCCCGCGCCGGACTGCCACGGCGACGAGGGCTGCCGTGCCCACGCGCCGCTCTGGTAGTAGGGCTCCGCTTGGACAGGCTGGTTCGCGCCGGACATCTGCGTCGGGTCATAAACGGGGTTGGGCTGGCTGGCTGCCATTCGCTGGGCCTCGCCGAAGCGGGCGTTGCCGCGGTTCTCGTTGCCCACCCGGTAGCGGAGCCCGCCAGTATCCGTCATCGGCTCGGTGTGTACCGCGGTTTTCGCGGAATCGGCTTCTGCCGCCTCCCGGGCCGCCGCGGCCTTTTCCGCCTGCCGAGCCTCTTCCTCGGCGGCAGCACGCCGCTGCGCGTCCAGTGCTTCATACTTGGCGCTTCTGCGCCGCTTGATCTCCTCCGGCATGCTGTCACCTCCTTCTGCGTGGAATGCTCACCGGATCACAGATTCGGCTGGGCCGTCTCTGTCTCATGCTCCTGCGGTGCGTTCTCGCCCACCGCCTGGGCTGTCACTTCGATGTGGATGCCGTCCTGCGCGCTCTGACCGGGCATTTCGGCGGCGTCGGGCTCCACCGGGCGTTCGGGCGTGATGGGCTTGCCGCTCATCAGGGCCACAAACTCGGTGCGGCTGACAGTCTGTTCCTTCTTCAGCAGGTCCACCAGGGCCATCAGCTCGTTCTCATGGTCGCGGATGACTTCCTTGGTGCGCGCATAGCACTCGTCCAGCATGCGCTTGACCTCGGCGTCGATCTGCGCGGCGACGTTTTCGGAATACTCACGGCTCTGGCCGAATTCCATGCCGACGAAGACCTCCTGGTCGCTGCCCAGGTAGATCGTGCCGAGCTTGTCGCTCATGCCGTACTGCGTGACCATGCGCCGGCACAGCTCCGTGGCCCGCTTCAGGTCGGAGGACGAGCCGGTGTAGATCTCGCCCAGGATGACTTCCTCCGCGGCATGGCCGCCCAGCATCATGCAGATCGTGTCCAGCATCTGGCTGCGGCTCATGCTGTCGCGCTCCTCGGTGGGCAGGGACAGGGTGTGTCCGCCGCTCTGGCCGCGGGGCATGATGGTCACCAGGTGGATCTCATCGCAGCCGGGCAGGAAGTGGCCCACGATCGCGTGGCCGCTCTCGTGCACCGCCACCATGTGCTGATCGTGCGGGTTGACCTTGTGGCTCTTCTTTTCCGGGCCCATCTGCACCTTGTCGATGGCCTCGATGAGCATGCTCTGGGTGATGGTCTCGCTGCGGTTGCGTGCCG
Source organism: uncultured Clostridia bacterium (assembly GCA_946410395.1). Lineage (GTDB taxonomy): Bacteria > Bacillota > Clostridia > Christensenellales > Aristaeellaceae > RUG11272. The sequence goes on along the minus strand of CAMKAE010000041.1, from coordinate 8,640 downwards.
CCAGGATGGCGCCCTCGTTCATCACGTTGGCCAGCTCGGCGCCTGTAGAATAGGGCATGCGCTTGGCGATGTTGTCCAGGTCCACGTCCCGGTCCAGGGGCTTGTCCTTGCTGTGTACCTTCAGGATGGCCACGCGGCCCTCCTGGTCGGGGTAGTTGACGGTGACCTGGCGGTCAAAGCGGCCGGGCCGCAGCAGCGCAGGGTCCAGGATGTCCCGCCGGTTCGTGGCGGCCATGACGATGACGCCCTCGTTGATGTCGAAGCCGTCCATCTCCACCAGCAGCTGGTTCAGGGTCTGCTCGCGCTCGTCGTGTCCGCCGCCCAGACCCGCCCCGCGGTGGCGGCCCACCGCGTCGATCTCGTCGATGAACACGATGGAAGGTGAATTTTTCTTCGCCTGCTCAAACAGGTCGCGGACACGGCTGGCGCCCACGCCCACAAACATTTCCACAAAGTCCGAACCGGAGATGGAGAAGAAGGGCACACCGGCCTCGCCCGCCACGGCCTTGGCCAGCAGGGTCTTGCCCGTGCCGGGAGGGCCCACCAGCAGCACGCCCTTGGGGATCTTCGCGCCCAGGGCCGTGTACTGATGCGGGTTGCGCAGGAAGTCCACCATCTCCTGGAGCTCTTCCTTCTCCTCGTCCGCGCCGGCCACGTCCGCGAAGGTGATCTTGTTCTTGGACGGGTCCTGCATGCGGGCGTTGCTGCGGCTGAAGTTCATCACCTTGCTGGAGCCGCCCATCTGGCTGCGCATCATGAAATACCAGATGCCCACGAACACCGCGACCATGATCAGGTAGGGCAGGAATTCGAGGAACCAGGAGCGCTGCGCCAGCGGAATATACTGATACGTGAAGCTCAGGTCCTTGTCGAGGACCTCCTCCGCCGTCTTGCCGGTCTTCGCAGCCTGCATGCGCCGCGCTTCTTCCACCAGCGCATAGGGGCTGCCGATGGTGGTCTCGAAGTGATAGTTCGCCGGGAAATTGGCATCGGAAATGGCCAGTCTGTCCAGCCTGTAGCCGCTGGCATACTCGCCCACCAGCGTCAGCCGGTTCTCGTCGATGGCGACCCGCTTGACATGGCCCTCGTCGATCAGTTTCAGCAGATCATTGTATTCGATCCGGTCACTCCTGGGGATGTTCAGGCTGCTGTTGATCAGAATGGCGATGGTCAGAAAAACGCCCAGCAGGATGACATAATACATGATACTTCTTCTCTTGCCTGGCTTCACCTGATCGGTCCTCCTCATTCGCATCGGCGGCAACGCGCCGAAAATGGATTATATCATAAAAGCTGCGGCTTTGCAAATCTCAGTCTTTCTGATAGACCCGGGGCGCGAGCACGCCGATGTCCGGGAGATTCCGGTACTTCTCGTCGTAATCCAGGCCGTAGCCGACCACGAAGGCGTCCGGGATCTCGAAGCAGACGTAGTCCGTCTTCAGGTCCACCCGGCGGCGTCCGGGCTTGTCCAGCAGCGTGGCGATGCGGATGGACGCCGCGCCGCGGTTGGCCAGATGGCCCTTGAGGTAGTTCAGCGTCACGCCGGAGTCCACGATGTCCTCCACGATGATCAGGTCCTTGCCGGTGATGTCGTGATCCAGGTCCTTGCGGATCTGGACGACGCCGGAGGTTTTGGTGGCGCTGCCGTAGGAGGACACCGCCATGAACTCGCTGGTCACCGGCAGATCGATCGCCCGCATCAGGTCGCTGTAGAACACGATGGCGCCCTTCAGGATGCCCAGCAGCACTGGGGCCTTCCCCGCGTAGTCCTCCGTGATCCGGCGGCCCAGCCGGCGCACGGCCTCCGCGATTTCCTCCTTGGTCACCAGGATCCTGTCCAGGTCCCGGTAAAGCGCTGCAGTCTGATCGATCATGGCGTTTCCTCCTTGAGCAGCCACGGCATGACGCCGTTCCAGGTGATTCTGAGGTTCTGTTCGGTTTCGTCAAAGGCCGGGATGTCGCCCGCGCCCAGGCCCGCCGCCAGCAGGATGGTTTCGCCCCGGCAGAGCAGGGGCACCCGGGTCCTGAAGGACGGGTCCACGCCGCGGCCGCGCATGAACTCCTCCAGCGGCCGGGTGTGCCCCGAGCCGAAGGGCCGGATCACGTCGCCGGGCTGCATGGTCCGGAGCACCGCGCCTGTCAGCAGCGCTGCCGGGACCTCTTGCGCGCTCCGCTCGTCTCCGGGCGCCCTCTGTGAGGGGCCGAGGCACAGGGTCACGCCGCACAGCGCCGCGCCGTCACAGGCGGGAACCTGCTGCACCGCGCGCGTTTCAGGCGGGATCAGGTGCAGGCAGACCGGCTCGCGGCGGCATTGCCACATGCCGGGAAGATTGCAGGCCGCGCCCGGCGCTCCAGAGGCCGTCCGCACCAGGTCTTCCGTCTGCTGCCGGGTGAGGTTCCGCTCGTCCATCGCTTCCCCGGCGCAGCGCTGCCACCAGCGGCGCAGCGTCCTGTACCGAAGCGCACCGGGCAGGGCGCGCCAGGGTGCCAGATGCAGCCAGTCCATGCCCGTGTGCGCCTGCAGGAACGCGTCCGTCTGTTCCGCCAGCGCCGCTTCGTCCAGGCGAAGCCCCGCGGCGGTCTCCGCGATGCGGCGGGAAGCGCCCGGGATCAGGCGTTCCATCTCCGGGAGAAGCCGATGGCGGATGCTGTTGCGCAGGAAAGTGTCCCGGCCGTTGGTGCTGTCCTCCCGCCAGGCCTGCCCCGCCTCCCGGAGTGCGTCGCGCAGTTCCTCGCCGCTCCGGTCCAGCAGCGGGCGTACCACCCGCATGCTGTTCACGACCGCGTCCGGCGCCATGCCGCAAAGGCCCTGCAGCCCGCTGCCCCGCATCAGGTGCAGCAGCAGCGTTTCCGCCTGGTCGTCCCGCTGATGGGCCAGGGCCAGCGCGTCCGCGCCGTGCTCCGCCAAGGCCCGGGCAAAAGCCCGGTATCGCGCTTCGCGGGCTTCTCCCTCGCCTGCATCCTGCGGCAGGCGCAGGCGCTCCACCGTCAGCGGGATCCCGAGGCCTTTGCAGAGCTCCCTGCAGAAGGCCTCGTCGCCGTCGCTCTCATCGCCGCGCAGTCCATGGTTCACATGCACCGCGCCGCAGCATTTCCCCGCCAGGGTCAGGATCCGCAGCAGGGCCACTGAGTCTGCGCCGCCCGAGAGCCCCACCAGCAGTCTGTCCGGCAGCGGCGCAAGGGCGTCCGCCAACGCTTGCAGCTTCATTTCTTGGGTCTCCGGGGAGCGCCGCAGATCTGACAGGGAATCAGGTCCGCATACTCCGCGTTGTTCAGCTCCGCAAAGGTGAAGGAGCCCTTGAAGGGCAGGTTCCGCTCGTTGGCGGTCCTGCAGTAGGGATCCAGGTGATAGCGTTTTCCTCCATCGGGATTGTAATACAAAAGGGTGTTGGGGTCATCGATCGGGGCCGGCGTCGGCGGCTGGGTGACCTCGATGACTCTGGCGGTCGGCGTCGGGGTGCCGGCGTAGCTCCGCAGGCCGGAGGGGTCAATATACCAGAAATTGTTCTCCCAGACCACCTTCAGCTTGAACTGGTATTTCTGCACCGGTCCGCCGCTCTTGCTGATCTGGGCCGTCACCCGGGCATCGCGGCGCAGGTCGGCGTTGGTGCCGTCCACCTTCGTGACCTCAAAGCTCACGGGCATCCGATCCTCCAGCAGCTCGGTCATCGCGGAGACCGCCTGCTCCCGGTCCTTCTTGCCCGTCCAGGTGACGGAGCACAGGCTGACCATGTTCGCGTAATCGCCGACCGACCAGTAATTCATGAAGCTGCTGACCACCTGGGGCGCGTAATCCGGCGCCTCGGTCAGCTCAGGCGTCGGCTCGGGAGCGGGTTCCGTCTCCTCGGGCATTACTTCGTTCTGCGGCGCGCGGGCCTCCGTGGCCGCAGGCTCCGCTCCGTTTCCGGGAGCCGGCTGTGCGCAGCCCGCGCAGAGCAGCAGCACCGCCGCGAGCAGCAGGCAGAGTCCCTTCAGTTTCTCCCGTGCGGTCATTCCGTTTCCTCCGTTGTCATCTCGGCGCGTGGCAGGTGTCGCAGGGCTTCAGTTTTGTGTATTTGCCGCTTCCCCGTTCGCCGTAGGTGAACACGCCCTTGAGCGGCTTGTACTTGCTGCCCACCGCGGAGCAGCTGGGATCCAGGTGATAATAGCTGCCGCCGTCCGGGTTGTAGTACAGCAGGGTGTTGGGGTCCACATAGCCCGACGGGACGGGCGTGGGGGTCACCGGCACCAGCGTCGGGGGCGGCGTCGGGGTGGTGGCCGTGAAGATCAGGGAATCCGGGTCCGCGTACCACGCGCCGTTCTCGTAGACCATCATCAGCGAGACCGTGCACGGAACCTCCGAGCCGTCAAACTTGCGCATGACCGTCTCATAGGTGACGGTGCGGCTGCTGGCGCTCTCGGTGCCGGTGATGCCCGTGGCCTGATAGGAGATGAGGATGTTGGTCTTCAGCGCCTGGAACAGCGCGGACTTGGGGTTCGAGCTTCCCGTCTGGCCCGCGGCCCAGGAGGGGGCGCAGAGCTCCTGCATCTTGGTGTTGTTGTTCTGGGTCCAGTAGTCCATAAACATGTTGGCCCGCCGGATGGTCTCGTCATTCTCGAACTGGACATCCGTCACGCCGCCGGACAGGCCTGTATCGGACTGCGCGGAGGAATCGGGCGCCGGGGTGATCTGGAAAGAATTGACCGGAGAAGACGGCGATACAGCGGGGCTTTCTGCAGCCTGACTGCCTGCGACCGGCGCCCTGTTCAGCGCCGTCACGGCCAGGATAATGGCCAGCAGCGAGCCGATGGCGTAGAGCACCGTGATCATCATCTGGGTGGGCCGCTGGAACACGGGCCGCTGCCACAGCCAGACCGCGGCCCCGACGGCGCCGCCGACGCTGAAGAGCGTGAAGAACAGATTGCGGAAGATCATCGCGAGGATCAGCAGCAGCGGCACCAGGCCGCAGGCCACGATCAGCAGCACCAGGTCCCAGTTGAAGGGTTGCCGCGGCGCAGGCTCCGGTCCGTTGTAGACGTCCTGGCCGGGCCACGGCTGCCGGGGATCCGGCTGCTGGCGGTAGTCGGCCACCTGCGGCTGGGGCCAGGCGCCGTCGTTGGCCGGCTGCCCGCTGTAGCGGTTCTGATAGTCCGGCTGCGGCTGGGCATAGGGTTGGGGCTGCATCGGCTGACCGTAGCCCTGGACGGGCTGCCCGTAGCCCTGTGCCTGCTGCGCAAAGCCCTGGGGCGGCTGCGCGTAGGCGCCGGCCATTCCCTGCGGATCGGCCGGCGGGTAGCCGCCCGGCTGTCCGTACTGCGGATAAGCGCTCTGCTGCGGCTGACCGAAGGGGTTCGGCTGAGCCGCGTAGCCCTGCGGGCCGGATTGCGGATAAGCGACCGGCTGCGCGCCATACTCCTGCTGGCCCATCATGCCGGCATAGCCGCCGCCGTTCTGCGAAAAACCATGCTGATTCCAGACGCTGGACGGGCCGGTGCCGTTCATGCCCGGCTGACCGCCGCTCCCCTGGGTTGGATCCTGATACATCTGCGCAACAACCTTTCATCTCGCAAGGCCCGGGCGGGCCGAAAATCCATAAGCAAACAGAATGACGGGCGTCATTCCGGTACAGTATACCACATCAGGCCTCAAACGCAACCTTCCGTTTGTAAATTTTCATGCACTCCGGGAGGCTCTTTCACACAGAAACATTCAGAAAACAATCGGCCGGCAGGAATCCGCCGCTCCATGTCAAAATGATATGCTTCGCGGCATCTGCCGCAGGAAACGAAAAGGATGAACGCCATGTTCCAGCTTATGACCGCCGACGAGGCTGTCCGGATGATCCCGGACGGCGCGTGCATCTGCGTGAACTCTTTTGTGGGCATCGAAAACCCCGTGGAGCTCCACGAAGCCATCGGCCGCCGCTTCAAGGCCACCGGCTCTCCCGCACACATGACCATCGTCTCCAGCGCCGGCTTCGGCGTGTGGGAGGAGGATCGGGCCGCGGAGGGCTACATCCGCGACGGTGCCGTGGACAAACTGATCTGCGGCCACTTCGGCGCGATGCCCAGCACCAAGAAAATCATCCTGGAGGATCGCTTTGAGGCCTACAACCTGCCGCTGGGCTGCATCTCCCACGCCATCCGGGCCCAGGCCGGCGGCATTCCCGGCACGCTGTCCAAGGTTGGGCTGGACATTTTTGTGGACCCCCGCCGCGAAGGCCCTGGCATCAACCGCATCTCCAAAGATCCCTCCCTGGTCAAGCTGGTGGAGGTGGACGGCGAGGAGTTCCTGTACTACAAGCTGCCCAAGATCAACGTAGCGCTGGTGAAGGGAACCGCCGCCGACCCCCGAGGCAACATCACCTTCGACGACATGTACACCTCCGGCGACGCCCTGTCGATCTGCCAGGCCACCAAGGCCAACGGCGGCATCGTCATCGTGCAGGTGGACAGGCTGGTCGGCATGCCCTCCCGTCCCCGCAACGCCGTGATTCCCGGCTGCTTTGTGGACGCCATCGTGGTGGTGGAGCCCGGCTGGCGCGACGAGGCCTACACCGCCCTCACCGGCAGCTTTGAGGTGCCCTATTCCGAGTGGTCCGTGTGGACCGACCGCATCGAGGCCCTGACCTCCACCCGGCGACAGGACTCGGTGGCCAGCCGCATCATCGGGCGCAGGGCGGCCCGCGAGCTGCACAAGGATGACATCATCAACGTGGGCATCGGCATTCCGGAGACCGTCTCCCACTACGCGCGCAAGGACGGCATGCTCGACCACATCACGCTGACCGTCGAGTCCGGCGGCATCGGCGGCTTTCCGGCCTCTGGCCCGGTGTTCGGCGCGATGATCGGCGCGGCCTCCGTCTGCGACATCTCCAACCAGTTCGACCTCTATGACAACGGCGGGCTGGACATCTGCTTCATGGGCGCACTGGAGGTGGACCGGCACGGCAACGTCAACGCCCACCGGGGTCCCGGCGCCTTTGCAGGCATCGGCGGGTTTGCCAACATCACCGCAAAGACCCCGACCGTAGTGTTCTGCCTGACCTTCAACACCAAGGGCCTCGATGTGACCCGCAAGGGCGGCATCGTGACGATCCAGAAGAACGGAAGCATCCCCAAGTTCGTCAACGAGGTCCGGACCGTCAGCTTCTCCGCGCGCCAGGCCGTGGCCAACGGCCAGCGGGTGCTCTATGTCACCGAGCGCTGCGTTTTCACCCTGACCGCCAACGGGCTGAAGCTCCTGGAGGTTTATCCCGGGGTGGACGTGGTCCGCGACATCCTGGAACTCCTCCCCTTCGCCGTGGAGATCTAATACTATTCTTAGATAAGAATGCAAAATGATTGAATGAATGCATATGCCACCATTGAAACCTCACCCCCGGCCCCTCTCCTTTCAGGAGAGGGGAGGTACGTGGCTTTGTATAGCCCTGCCTTCCCCTGAAAGGGGAAGGGGGACCGCCGCAGCGGTGGATGAGGTTTCACTTGGCAGGCTTATCTGAGAATCGTATGAGCCTTCCGCGCACGCAAAAACCCTGTTCCGGCCGGAGCAGGGTTTTTGTGTTCAGGAGCGATAATCCGCGTTGATCTTCACATAGTCATAGCTCAGGTCGCAGCCCCAGGCGGTGGCCTCCGCCGCGCCCATGTGCATGTCGGCGATCACCGTGACCTCCGGCGCGGAGAGCAGCTTCGTGGCCTGCGCCTCGTCGTAGCCCGTGCCCATGCCGTCCTTCACGATCAGCATGCGGTCTTCCGCGCTCTCATACCACAGGTCCACCTTCGCGGGGTCGAAGGGCACGCCGGCATAGCCCAAGGCGCACAGGATCCGTCCGAAGTTGGAGTCGTGGCCGTAGATGGCCGCCTTGCACAAGCTGGAGCCGATGACGGACTTGGCCAGGGTCTTCGCGTGGGCCACCGTGTCGGCGCCCACCACCCTGCACTCAAACAGCGCCGTGGCGCCCTCGCCGTCGCCGGCCATCTGCCGGGCCAGGGTTTTGCTGATCCGCATCAGCCCCTCGCAGAAACGGCGGTAGTCCTCTCCCTCCTGCGCGATCACCGGGTTGCCGGCGGCGCCGTTGGCCAGGATCACGTAGGTGTCGTTGGTCGAGGTGTCCCCATCCACGGAGATCATGTTGAAGCTGTCCGCCACCGCCGCGCTGACCGCCTTCTGCAGCAGCGTCTTTTCGATGGCCGCGTCCGTGGTGACGAAGCCCAGCATCGTGCACATGTTGGGGTGGATCATGCCGGAACCCTTGGTCATCGCGCCCAGGCGAATCACCGTGCCGTCGGTCAGCGTCACCGCCGCCGCGGTCATCTTCCGGTGGGTGTCGGTAGTCATAATCGCCTTCGCCGCGGCCTCGTCGGCCTCGGGGCCCGACGCCTTTTTCTCAAACAGCGCGCGGCAGCCGGCCGTGATCCTGTCCACGTCGATCTGCATGCCGATGACGCCGGTGGAGGCTGTCAGCACCTCTTCCGGCTGTCCGCCGAACAGGCCCGCCAGCGCTCCGGCCGTCTCGCGGCAGATGCGCATGCCGGCCTCGCCCGTGGCCGCGTTGGCGATGCCGGAGTTGACCACCGCGGCCCGCACCGGACCGGCGCCCTTCACGATCGCCATGTCCCAGAGCACCGGCGCGGCTTTCACCACGTTGCTGGTGAAGGTGC